>JAKUNY010000184.1 GCA_022451765.1 Candidatus Poseidoniaceae archaeon | reverse complement strand
TGCAAATCCTGAAGAGCACTCGATTACGCCCTCAGGTGGGTTCCTTCACTACGGTGAAGTCAACTCCGATTACATTCTCATCAAAGGCAGCGTCCCAGGGCCGGCAAAGCGATTGATTCGGTTCCGTGATGCAATGCGTTCCAACGAAGAGCCACAGCGGTACGTAATCACCTACGTAAGCACTCGCAGCAAGCAGGGGGGCTGAACATGAAGGTCGCAGTCAAGAACATCAGCAACAACATCACGCAAGATGAGATGGATGCTGGACGTCTTCAGAGTGTTTTCGACATCACCGTCGAAGATGGCTCCAAGGTTTCCCTCCCTGATTCTTTCAGTCAATCTGTGCGAGAAGACCTTGTCCGTGATGCGATTGCATCCAGCCGAGCAAACCGTCGACAAGCCTACGGATCTCGCCGACACGTTGGAAAGCGCCGGCCTATGTCCGGTATGAAGCACTCCGTCGAATGGTGGGGTAAGGGTCGAGGTGTCTCTCGTATCATGCGTCGAACAGGACAACGCCGTGGTGCGCAAAACCCACACACACTGGGCGGCCGCCGTGCTCACGGACCAAAGGTGGAAAAAGACTGGTCTCGAAAATTCAACACCAAGCAACGCCGAATGGCCAGAGATGCTGCACTTTCAGCAACGGTTGACATGGAGCTGGTTATGGCTCGCGGACATCAACTCGACGAGTCCGTTGAACATCTTCCAATCGTGCTCGGTAACTACACTGAAACCATTGATGGCAAGACCGAAGAGTACAACATTGAAGCTTTCAACCATGGCTCAGCAACCCGAAAAGTTCTGGCCATCTTCAACGAACTTGGACTTGGGCACGATCTCCATCGTGCACGCTCCAACCGAAAGATTCGGGCCGGTAAGGCGACCATGCGTGGTCGTGTCCACAAGACACCGAAGTCGGTACTCTTGGTCGTAAAGGAAAAAGCTGGTCTTGCACACGCTGCCCGGAACCTTCCAGGAGTTGATGTTGTTGCTGCCAAGGATTTGAGCGCAGAAGACCTCGCTCCTGGCGGCGATGTCGGTCGCTTAACCGTGTTTACAAAAGATGCTTTGGAGGCACTCAACTGAGGTGAAATCATGAATGCATACGACGTAATCATCATGCCGTGGTTAACGGAAAAGACCATGGAAGCACGTACCACACAGAACCGATTGGAATTCATTGTACGACGAGCTGCCACAAAGAAGCAGATCGCTCGTGCGGTCGAAACGATTTTTGAAGTTGAAGTTGCATCCGTCAACGTTCGTAACACCAAGCATGGTAAGCATGCAAGTGTACGTTTGGCTGAAGGCTTCGACGCAGAAGACGCCGCAATGCGTCTAGGAGCTCTATGAGGTGAGGAATTATGGGTAAGAGAATTCGTGCACAACGCAAAGGATCATCACCACGGTATCGCGTGTCAAGCCACCGATTCCCTGGTGCAAACAGAATGCCACGAGATATGGATGTGGTTGGTGAAGTTACTGAACTCGTTCACTCACCGGTTCACACAGCGCCATTGGCCCGTGTAAAGTTGCCAGATGGCGATACAACACTCGTGGTTGCTACAGAAGGTGTTTCCATCGGAAGCAAGATTGCAATCGGAGACAACGTATCTCTACGACCTGGGAACATCACCCTGCTTTCCGAAATTCCTGAAGGAACAGCCATCAACAACGTCGAACTTCGACCCGGTGATGGCGGAAAGGTTGCCCGATCTGCAGGAAATTCATGCATTGTTGAAGCCAAGATTGGTGACAAGGTCCGTATTCGAATGCCATCCGGTTCCCTCAAGGAACTTCCAGGCCATTGCCGAGCAACCATCGGTGTGCTCGCTGGTCATGGCCGCGATGAAATGCCACTGCGAACTGCAGGTGCTGCTCATTACAAAGCCAAGGCTCGTGGTAAACTCTTCCCGCACGTGAGCGGTGTTGCCATGAACCCCGTGGATCACCCGCACGGTGGTGGAAACCACCAGGCTGTCCACGGACCGAACTCAGTTGCTCGAAGCACTCCACCGGGTGCCAAGGTTGGATTGATTGCCCCACGCCGCACGGGTCGAGGTCGCGGCAAGCGAGTATGAGGTGTTGAACTATGGGACGTAAGAAGAAGAAGTCATTCATGACCCCGAAGGCCAGTCGACGAAAGGCACGTAAGCGACTTTCGACAACGACGGCTCGTCAGAAGAAGGAATTCACGTACCGTGGATATCCAATCGATGAATTGGTCAACATGCCAATGTTCCCTGAGGAAGGATCCGAGGAGTACCTTGCTCGTCTACTACCAGCTCGTGTCCGACGTTCAATCGTCCGAGGATGGTCAGAGCAGAACCAGAAATTCATCGAGCGCGTCAACCGCAGTAAGACAAACACGATTCGAACCCACCGACGTGACATGCCAATTCTACCACAATTTGTTGGTAAGACCATCGCAGTCCACAACGGACAAAACTTTGTTGAGGTTGATGTGAAGCCAGAAATGATTGGTCATTACCTCGGCGAGTTCGCAATTACACGACGAGGAGTCGCCCACAGTGGGCCGGGTGTTGGTGCTACCCGTTCATCGAAGCACGTACCATTGAAGTGAGGTGAACAGGATGAGCAACAAGCGAAACATGGACCGTCGAACCAAGCGTCGACAACTCCCACAACGTGGATACACACAACTTCTCCAAGGAAGCCGACTAGCAACAGCCCGAGCAGTCAACGTTGACATGCATGTCAAGCACTGTTTCGAAGTCGCCCGTGCGGTCAAGGGGATGACGGCTGGTAAGGCCATCAACTTCCTCAACGAAGTTCTTCTCATCGACTCAGACCGAGCCGATGTTCGTCGCAAAGCTAGCGCAGTTCCATACCGATTGGGCAGTGGAAACAAGCGACGAAAGCGATCAGGTCCTTCGATGGTTGGACACCGAAAAGGCAAGGTCGGGCCAGGTCGATACCCGGTCAAAGCAAGCCGCGCATTCATCAAACTCATTCAGAGTGCAATGGAAAACGCTCGTCACCAATACGATGACGTCGAACCCGAAGATATGGAAATCACACACGTTGCAGCACACCGTGGCCAAATCCGCCGAGGATGGATTCCACGGGCCCGTGGCCGAGCAACGCCAAGCAACCACTACCAGGTGAACCTCGAGATTTTCCTCGAAGACTTCACCGCAACCGACGACGAGTTGGAGGACGACTTCTGAGGTGAACAATCATGCAGGCAAGAAGAGTACAATCAAAGCAAT
>JAKUNY010000183.1 GCA_022451765.1 Candidatus Poseidoniaceae archaeon | reverse complement strand
AGGTAAGTATAACCAGAGGCTTCAGTTCCTGCATCGCAATTCTTCGTGAAATATTCGTACAGGTCATCTGTAACTGAAACAGTGTAACTGTAACAATCCACGTCACCTTTTGCGTAAATCTCGAGGAGGACGATATTTCCATTGAAAGCGAATGTATTCCCGTCAAGTTCCGTATCATGAAGTATGTTCTCACTATCAGGACCGTGACCAGCAATCCCCACGACACCAATAATGATGCCAAGTTCTGACTAGAGAATGAGAACGCCGCCAGCGATGGCAAGCCCTTTGTTCATAGGAACAACTCAGCGGGATGCAAGGGTAAGGTTCTTCCACATATCTTCTGGAACTTCCATAGCGAGTCGAAGACCACCCATTGCACCAAGACGAACTGGGTCGTCAACAACGTGGACATTGACGTCACCCATGTCGGATAGGCGTCGCTCAATCAATGCACCAAGTCCACGAATTCCAGATCCGCCACCTGCGAGAACCATGTTTCGACGGAATTGGTCGTGGTATTCAGGGTTGGAATCTGCAATGAGTAGCTTTACGTTTTCAACGATTGGATCGACGATGGATTCGCATGCTCGCTGAACACAATCGGTGATGTCGAGATTCATTGATTTGCCTTCGATTGAAATGTCGACCATATTGGGCTCATCAGGCGTTGATGTCGATACAAATGAATACTGTTCCTTCCATCGGCGTGCCATGTCCTTGGTGATTTGAGCACCGTTGTACTTGGACTGGACTTCTTTGATGATTTGTGCATCGACGTAATCGCCAGCAAATCCAGTGTGCATCTGGTCACCTGGTCCCGGAATGGTACCATAGACACGGCAAAGGTCAGTTGTACCAGCGCCGATGTCGATAACCAGTGTGTGTTCAATCATGTCAAGAGCGTAGGCGACAGCGAACGGTTCCGAAATGATCATTGCAGCGTTGACGCTTCCTGCAGCAGCATCGAAAATTGCGGTTTTGTCAACGTGACTTGCTTCAGCAGGCGCTCCAATGACGGCAACTACACGGTCGTGCTCCTCAGGGTCGGCAAGTCCAATGAGGTGTGTAATGAAATGAGCAATAAATTGGCGATCTTCAGGCGTATCTTTGATGACTCCAAGTTCCAACGGGCGGAAAAGATTGAGTGCTAATCGGTTTTTGAGTGCCTCTTCACCAAACAGAACATCTCTCTTCAGGAAATTTCGTGCTATGAGATCTTTTGGTGTCCCAATAACTGTAAGTTCTTCCTCTTCATGGTTTCCAGAGGAGACCATAACTGAGCGAAAAGTCCCCAAATCAATTCCAATATACAATACGTCTTCTGCCATAGCGTTCGCCAATTGTAGGGAACACCGTCCACCTTATGAAGCATCCCTCGCTCAAGTTCGCAATTTTGAGCGGATTTTCCAAGTGATTTCTATTCTATAGAAAGAAGGTCACAGCCAACTTTCACATGGCTGACAGTACCAAGCAGAGTATTCAGGATAAAGTTCTGCCAACTGATTGCAATTTGGACACTCTTTCAGAGCGTTGCTACCAAAAATTTCCTGAACAAGTGCGACGTGTTGTTCCTCGGTAACGCCGATGTGCTGACGCATCACCCACATCATTTGATCTTCACTTGGAGAAATGATTCCGTCTTCAAGAACAAGGGCAATGACATTTCGGTAATCATCAAGGACGTTAACATCTCGGAAATCGAGAATAACACCGCCCTTCTCTGCAACGATATCTTGGCCACCTGGGTCATCGACAAACAAAACAAAGGACTCAGGCTTGAGTTTTCCATCACGAAGCTCGAAAGAAATTCTATTCCTCTCTAAATTTGCGTAGACGAGGCGTGATGATCGGTTGATAACATTGGTAATTGAACGTGCTGTTTCCTCGCTGTTTCGACCACGTTTCCAACCGGTAGGGCTGCGTTCATTGTAAGCATAGAATTCAGTTCCAATCCCGGGATACTCAAGTCGAATTTCTTCTCCTCCATCAAAACCGTTTGAAACGATGGTCAAAGCGGCAACTTCCGTTGAAACGAGATTGTCGTCATCGTCAAAACTTATCATCAGCGGTTTACGATCTTCGGATGCAGCGTTGTAATGCCCCTGCATTCCACTCATCCACTTGTCTTCCAGGCGTTGCAGAGATTGCTCTTGCTCTTCTGAAAGATCGGAATCAACACCGAGAACACCTTTGAGGTCACCGCGTGCCATTTCGTTTTTGAATTCCTCAATTAACTCAGAATCACGCCGATGATTTGGAGGCGGACCTCGAACCTTTTTGGAAATGAAATTTGGATCAGCCCACTCATAGGAACAACGTGTGCAAACAAGATAACCCTCCATGGTTGATGGTTGACTTTCACCACCGCACCTTGCGCAATCTCCATCTTCTTGAATTGACAGATTGTCGGCCGCTTCCTTTCTTCCCTTGCGGATGCCGCCGAACCCAGCCATGACACAACCACGGCACAGACTTTCTATGAAGGCTTCTATCTGCTGGTTTAGGAATTCACCAGAACAGCCTTCAATCCATAGTGAATCATACCATCTTGGCCATACAAGCGACGTATATCAAAACGCACTTTTCCATCAATCTCCGGTGTTCTGTCCTCATCATCAGCGAGCATAAAGACACCTTTTGGGCCCTCATCAAACTGGACAAGAACCGTTGATATTGCATCAAGAACGGGTGCTCGGCCAGAGAATTCAGAGGGCGCTCCAGCGGCGCTTAAACGAGTCCATGACAGGATTGTCGCCGTCTCAGAGAGTTGTTTGGTCGTGGATGTAATTCGGTCGCCTCGTGAATTGAGTTGTCGAGGTGGCCAAACCATTCGGCCGTTATCATCCTGAGCAAGAAGCCCGAGCCGAGCGGGTGATGCAATCAAGTGTTGTGCTTGAGAAACGTAGGCTCCTTGACTCACTCCAACTACTTCTGTTGACCACTGAGCTTGCAAGTCATCTTTCAAATCAGGCGAAAACTCGATACCATCAAATTCTGGCCATGTTGGTTCGTTCAGTGATGTCGTAATGGCAACTAGAAACTTCTCATGGTGGCTATGTAGGTAATAACTTGCTTGATCATTCACAACCCAATCTGTGCTCGCTTCGAGAATTTCTTGAACACCGACGCTCGAAGCAAACTCAAGATTTTCGCTGAACCTTCCCAATTGGATGTTATCAGGAGGGAGTTGTTTCATCAAGGAAAGTGCAAGTGTAAGACGATCACCATCGGGACCAGCCCAATCCTGACCGTACTTGCTGCT
>JAKUNY010000182.1 GCA_022451765.1 Candidatus Poseidoniaceae archaeon | reverse complement strand
GGATTGCTGAACGAAAAGCGACATCACGTCATGATGATATCGATGGTGCCGCCGCAGGCTGGGCATGGCTACGTGCTGCTAACCGATCAACCGGTCAAGAATGGCACTTCGAATCACTTGCACGGGATCGTGGCGGGGCGTGGATGGAGGCGACAAGGGTATTGCTCGAAGTTGGAAAGAAAATGCTCGGCTCCGAGGACAATGACAATGCAGAATTTATCGACGCGCTGAGTGCCCTGCATACGTCAACAGGTCAGCAAGAGCCCCTTCCTGATCAGCCCAATGCCTGATTGAGGTCTTCCCAAAGATCCTCAACATGCTCAATGCCAACACTGATTCGAACGTAACCTGGTTCGATGCCTGCAGCGATACGAACATCGACTGGCATGGCCATGTGACTCGAAGTGGCAGGCACTTCAATCAATGATTCGACGCCACCAAGCGATGTCGCCTCGTAAAAGAGATTCAATTTGGACATGAACTGCATCGCTCCTTCATCGCCGCCATCAACAACGATACCAAGCATTCCGCACCCCTTGGGTACGACGCGTTGAGCGATTTCATATTCTGAATGCGATGGAAGGGTTACGTGTTGAACTCGAACCACTTTCGGGTGGTCTTGCAATCGACGGGCGAGTTCTGCAGAGTTTGATGTCAGAATCGGCATACGAGCATGAAGTGTGCGCATGCCGCGCTCGAGGAGATAGCAATTGTGTGGGTCTGGGGCGCCTCCAAAGTGGACTCGGCCCATGAAAATCTTCTAAATGAGTACCTTCGATCCAACAACTGCCCCACCCAAAAGATCGGAGTGTCCTCCAAGATATTTTGTTGTTGAATGAATCACCAAATCAGCACCCATGCTGAGTGGCTGGCAACCCCAAGGTGATGCGAATGTATTGTCCACAATCACCAACAGGTTGTGGCGTTTTGCGACCTCCACCATCGCCGGAATGTCGCACACCTTGAGGTTCGGATTGGTAATGGTCTCAATGTACATGATTTTGGTATTCTCTTGGATTGCAGCTTCATAAGAAGATGGGTCTCGGATATCAGCCATGGTTGTTTCAATTCCAAGCCGTGGTAGTTCTTCGGTCATCAAACCGTATGTTCCTCCGTAAACATCTGCAGAAGCAACAATGTGATCGCCTTGATTTAGCAACATCAGCATGGTTGTGGAAATAGCAGCCATTCCACTTGCGAATGTTTCAGCATCTTCTCCGCCTTCCATTGCACATATTTTCTGTGCGACAGCATCCGAGTTTACAGACGAAAGTCGAGAATAAAGGAGCGTATGTTGAGCTCCAGCGGCCCATCCAGCATAGCGCTCTTCAGTAAGCTTGTATGTTGAGGAAAGGAAGATAGGAGTATTGACAGATTCACCGATATGGTTCGTCCCTGCGTGTACGTTTTTTGTCGCATCGCGGTGATTGCTGTCCTCTGTCATAGTCTCGCCCAACGTTTCCTTGCGACGGGCAGGATTTGAACGATGTGCTACTTTTCGATGGGTTATTCTTCCTCAGGATCAAGAATGACAACCGATTCTACAGAATGTTGGTGGGGTTGGCTCTCTTCCAATGCCGGCTTTTCAATTGCAGTCTTCGGACTTTCTCGTAGTTCCACCATGAGGTTGCCAATTAGTAAGGCACCGCCTCCAACAGCAATCCAACCTGTCCATGAAGACATACCGAGACCAAGCGCAAAAATCGTTGCCCAAACCGGTTCAAGAGCATAGATAATGGCGGCCTGAACAGGGTGGAGGTAACGTTGCAAAAGGTTTAGCAGAAGGATTGCAAACAGAGACCCAATCAAGCCCAAACAGAGCAATGGAAAGATGACTCCGTTGTTGTTGACAACCGATAATGCATCCATTGTTGCTGTTCCACCGGTCAGAATTGCAACAATGAGGCTTCCGAAAGCAACGACAAAGAACGATGTGCTTGTAACACCGATCGGACTCATTTCTTGGGTTATTTTCTGAGTAAAGAGAATATGCAAGGCAAAGAAAAAAGCGCAGAATACGGTCAGCACTTCTCCTATACCCCATGACAAATGGGGCGGCCCTTCGATAAAGCCTGCTCCAAACGTTGCGAGAGCGACCCCGAGAATCATTGTGCGTGTAACGCGTTGTCCCGTTAATGCTGTTGTTATGAGCGCTGTAAAGACCACGTAAAGCGACGTTAAAAACGCTGATGTTGACGGCGTAATGGAGTCCAAACCAATCATTTGGGTAATGAATCCAATAAGGAGGATGCCTCCCAAAATTGCTCCTCCTTTCCACAACTGAGGGTTGAGGAGAGCTGAACGTGCTTCCTTCGAAATCGCATACAATGCGACGAAGGCGATCAAAAATCGCCCTCCAACAAGAGCAGCAACGACTGGTGTCCTCCCAACCGCCTCAATCTCTGGTTGAATTGCGTTCATCGCTTGTTTCATCCAAATGAAGGTTGCACCCCAAGCAAAGGTCACAGCGAGAAGCCCCCCTGCTGCCTTTCGACGCATCGATGCCTCCATGAATCGCCTCCTTCGTTCATAGTGCATAGTGATGATGGTCGTTCAAGAAGGCTCAAAGAGCCCGAGCGAGTGGTTAAACCATGGCGTCATGGGAGGAACCAATTGAGACTGGTAAAATTCCCGAATCTGGGTCCACATTTGATGCCATTGTTGTAGGTGGGGGCCCGGGTGGATGCTCTGCCGCTGGCTACCTTGCTATGGCTGATAAGAAAGTCCTTCTCATCGAAAAAGGTGTTTGGCCCCGAGACAAGATTTGCGGGGATGCTGTTGGAGGTAAGTCCCTTTCGCATGTTAAGGCACTCGGTGTCAAAGAAACGCTCGAAGCCACGCCGCATTTCAGAGTTAATGGTATACTCTTTTCGAGCCCAAATGGAAAAGAAGTGCGTGTTCCATTACCAGAGGAAGATGTCGCACGTCTCGAGGCTGGTTATGCATTACCCCGGCAGCAATTCGATCACCTGCTCTTTGATCGCGTTCAGGCGTTGGTTCGAGAAAAAGGTGGTTCTGTTATTCAAGGTGCCTCGGTCAAGGAGGTCTTGTACAACGAAGGGAATGATCCAGGAAAAGGCTCGAAATCAAAGCGAAAGGCAAGCGGCATTCAATTAACCGTAGGCGGGAGAAAGGGAACCGTGATGCAGTTTCATGCCCCCGCAATCGTAGGAGCAGGGGGGTATCTTTGCCCTGTTGCAACCTCCCTCGTGGTTGATACTTACCAAGAAAAGATGGTTGACCGAAAGCATTACTGCGGGGGGTATCGGGAGTACTGGGATGGAGTAAAAGGATGCGAAGGAAACATTGGAGATATTGAAA
>JAKUNY010000181.1 GCA_022451765.1 Candidatus Poseidoniaceae archaeon | reverse complement strand
GATCCAATGGAGAGCGTGATACGTTCAAGATTTGGGGCATCCATTGTCAGATCTGTTGGTATCGTCCGAATATGATGCGTTGTGATGCTTCGAAGGGTATTAGGAAGCCAACGTGAACTGGATGCATCGACAACGGAGTCAACCAGATTCGGTTGGCTTTCAACTTCCAGTTCTACGTTTACGCCTCCTTGTTGGGTCTGTATTTGGAAGGGGAGGTCGAGCAAAACTCGATCATTCCCTGTATACGATGCATTGATGGCTTGATTCAAAAGTGATTCATGAAGTCCAAATTTCAATTTCTCCTCGATTGGCAAAGCGATGACATCGTATGCAGAAAGTTCGGTTGGATGGGATGTCGAGATGTTGTAGTTGGCATAGCCCCAAACCCATTCGTTTGACGGGTCGGTTGAGATGACCTCAAAGGAGGGGCATGTGTTTTCGATGGTGATGTGACGTGTCGAATGCGCAGGAACCGTCTTGAGCAAATGAGGACCCATGCGCACATCGGTATCTTGAGCACCGGCGGCGGCTCGAAGGGTGAATGAACCTTCAAGGAGTGGGCATACGGTTGAACTTGCCAAATAGCTCATCGGTAATGCGATGAGATGACGTAATTGATACGATGTAGAACTGGACGTATTGATGTACAACTGTCCGTGTTGTGTTGCACCAACGGTGCTCGAACCATTGACAAAGGAATCAAACATGAGTTGAGCCCCGTAATTCGGATCATTGCCGGTTGGTGGCCAATCGATTGCTTCCAAATTGTTCTGGCCGATGGTCACGCGTGGCCCCTGCGCAGGGATGGAGCATTGTGGTTCAATGAGAAATGCTCTGAATTCCTCACCCGTGTTGAGAGAGAACGACCACGACGAATTCAACTCTTTCTGGTCGATTGCATCGAATTGCTGAACCTTGACCGAAGGTGGACCTTGTGAGAATTGATTTGTTCCTGCATTGAAGTTGGGCGAGTAGATTGACAGGGTTCCGCCGTAATGGTGGGTTGTAATCGAATCATAAATGCAGCCCGGACTGTGATTAAAGGCAATAGTCGTACCGGTTGTGGCACGAAGGAGTCCTTCTTGGGTCTCTTCAAAATTAGCCATATCGCTGTTGTATTTCTGGTGGTATCGTCCAAAGCTTTGCACCAAACCAAGACCCAACCGTTCAACCGTTGGCGTGAGATATGGGTTGTCTGAGGCCATGTGGACTGCAATCTGAACGGAAGGGTGCTCCACTGGATTCAAATCAACAGAAAAGGGCAGAACACGCTGTTCATATTCTGGAATTGCATTGCCATTTGCATCGAAGAGAGTGAAACGAAGCGTCGTATTTGCAGGCTCATGTGCAAGACCGTCGAGATGGCCATAACCGAAAACAGGGTGGGGTGAAATGGGGGTCGAGATCCAATCTCCCTCAGGTTCGAACAATGCGACATCAACGCCTGCATCATCGATGTACCATCCATCACGCTCCACGTATTGATCGGAAAAGAATGAGAAACGGAGACGTACAGATTGACCCGATAGGTTGGAAATATCTGCTGTTTTGAGTTCAAAGGGACGATATGCTCCGCTTCCACATCCTCCGGTAACCTGTGAACCATCCAGGAGACCTTCTCCGTAAAATGGAGAGTTGGTGTTCACGGTTGATATTCGATCGTGAAAGCCGCCAGGATCCGCAGGAAGATACCACCAATTGAGGCCTCCATCGGTTGATACCGATACGGCTCCTCCGTCCCAAGCCGCTTCGGTGCAAATCCAATGACGAAACGACAATTGTGCTGTAACGTTGTTTGGTAAGATGTATTCTGGAGAGATAATGTGAGCATACGAATTTGCAGAATATTGTCCATTCAACTCGATACCGACGCCGTATTGTCCTGAATGCCATTGCGAGGGTCCAAGGGTTGTGCTTCCGAGAGAGCCATGCGTCCATCCCACGCCTCGAAGGTTGTCGATGGCCCAACCGTCTGGCATCATGTGCGAATTTTCGAAGGAATCCTCATGGGTAACGGGCCCCTTCACACCCATCGTAGTGACCCATTGCCATTGATTGGGAGCACTCACGTTGTCCAACCAGCCCTCCGTCGATCCATTCTGATAGGTCGGTTGGTTGGTGAAGTTACTAAGCACGCGAATGACATGATTTGCTGTGTTCGCTCCAGAGTGCAGTTTCACATCGTCAATCATGATGCCCTCCCAACCGTTTGCGGGCGCTCCACCGCCGTGATTGACAATGGAATCGGTCCGGACGTTGAATTTTAACAAGGCATTGGAAGCATTTGCATGAGTTGAAGCTGCAGCAGGAACAGGATAGAACATTGGCAGCCATCCAAACGATTCGTCGTTGTACATGACGCCCTGATGGACGACGCCGTTTCCAGGAAGACCTGGAAGAGGCGTTAGGAGAACCCAAGTAACGCCTTGGTCCATGGAATACCAGATGGTCATTCCATCGTTTGTACCACCCTCAATGTCCCAGTTTGAACGTATCTCTAACTCAATTGGATTGGTAAGTCCTGAGAAATCGATCGGCATGACCAGTGTTCCGTCGGCGTTTGGAGCATAATCGCCGCTCAGGTTACCATGCAACCATGCGCCTGGCTCGTCGCCTTGATTGTGCCATGTTACATTATCAATAAACCATCCATCACGTTGATTGCTTGAGGAACCAACTGCAATGCAGAGGCGGAATCGCATTGAGTCGCTGCTTCCGATGTTTGTCAATTGGTCCAGTTCGAACCGGGTGTTCGTCCATGTTTCAGCATCGTCTGCCCAGATAGAGGAAAGCGATTGGACCATGCCATGGTGATCAGAAGAAACGGAATGGGAGTAACCTCCAGTTGGAGTAAGTTGTTGCCAAGAGGGTTGATTGTTGAGCGTATACTCAACCCATGCTGCATCATCAGAGGCCATTGAACGCCAGTGATCGAATGACAGCGACATGTTGCTAACGAATTCTGGAGTTTGGTAATCGGGTGAAACAATGCAACCTGATACGTTCTCAACCATCGTCCGATATGCCAAGGAATGATCCCCATCCCTCGGGCTGGGTCCAACCTGGAGCAATGAGAGATTTTCAACACCCCATTCTTCTCCATCTTGACCCATTGTAAGCCAGCCTGTTGGAACCATCTTGGTTGACTCAAAATCAGTGAGTGCCCCCACCGAAGAGTCTGTAGCGAGCGAGAGTTGACCGGCGTGAGCGAGAGAGGAGGTGAGATTGTGGGTGCCGTTTGACCACGCATTGGGAAGATCTGCGCCAAAGTACGTCCCGTTCGATTCAACGGTCTCCCAGAAGGGCTCAATGGCAAGGTAACCGGAAGTAATCGTGTGATTGGCGGGGACTTGAATCGACGAGATGTTG
>JAKUNY010000180.1 GCA_022451765.1 Candidatus Poseidoniaceae archaeon | reverse complement strand
TCGTTTTGGCAATATGGACCGAACTTGATGCAAACCATGCTCGCTTGCTTACCGACGTTACGGCCAAACTTGATGGTGAAATTGGCACTTATGCAGAGGGTTCTGCTACACTCCCCGATGGATTTGTCCTCCGAGAAGGAAAAGGTGGTGCTGATGCGGTGATGTCAATGCTTTCCGCTGCGCTTGAAGAACGAGTAACCGGTCATCTCAAAGCTGGTGCCAGCGACAAAGCAGTTTCGCTTGCCCTCAACAATGGGCTCCCTGTAGCGATGGCAGCCAACGGCCAATCCTTTGAGGACGCAATGCTCGGATTGACCGAGAGTAAGCGCGTACTGAAACTGCACCGACTAGCGGCTGGTACAATGGTTTCATCCTCAACGGGAGATGTTGCAGAGTTCACTCTCAAGCAATTCGTCGAAGCCCTTTCAACGGTGCGTACGCGATCCGAAAAACGAAAAGATTCGATGATGCATCGATTGATGAATATGTATGGATTTGAAATCGGTCTCGACGATGTACGAGCCGTCCGTTCAAAACTAAGCATCCATGTTGGCGGACAAGAAACTGCTCAACCACTTCCATCTGCTGCTCCACTTGCAGGCGTGGATTCTGGCCTGCGTCGACGGCTCGAGGAATCCGAACGTCGTGCTGATACGCTCATGCGAACCAATGCGAGTCTGACCACGCAACTTCGAGATGCTGAGAAAGAGCGAACGGAAGCGTTGGTTCGTCTCGATGACATCAAAGCATCATTGGGAGATCAGAGCAATACGATTCAGTCAAAGAACGATGAACTCAATCGCGTGCAGGTCACGGTTTCAGAATCCAGAGCCCGTATGGAACAAGCTGAGGAACGTGCAGATCGTTTGCTACGAAGAGTCAGTGAACTGGAGCATCAATTGAGTGAGAGAGCAGCAGAGTTAGCAAAAACTCTTGGCGATACTGAAAGCAGTGAGGCTCTGAAAGATGAATTGGTTGAGCTCTCTCACAAGGAAGCTACAACCCGTGCCGATTTGGAGTCCAATGCTCAAAACCTATCGTCGATTCGTGAGCAAATTGAACTTGAGGAACGTCGATTACGGTCGCTTGAGGAACAGGTGACAGCACTACGTGAGCGCCAAGCGAGTGCACAAACAAAAAGCAATGCATCCGAAGAAAAGATTCGTGCTGCCCAAGCCCGATTGGATCAGATCGAAGCAGAGACACTCTCGAGTCGGCGACGTGCAGAAGAGGAACGGCAACGGCTTTCAGAGGATGAAGCCCGTCGAATGCAACTCCATTCTGAAATGCGAGAACTGATGGGCGAACGGAAGGATTTGCTGACTGAACTTGGCAACCTTGGTGCTCGACGTGGGAATGCAGAGACTGAACTTTCTGGTCTGATTTCTCGTGCTGAGGCACTTACAGAAGCACATGAAGAGGCTGTGGCTGACATTGCAGAAGCCGAACGACTTCGTGCTCGGCTTTCTGAGGAGCCCCTTGCTCAAGCATTGTTGAACGATGATGCAACCTTCCGAGGGCTCGGTCCTGTTCTGGAGCGTCTTGAACATGCCCGAACACTCGGATACTCTGTTGTTCTATTGGATCGTGCAGTCGAGCGTGCACTGCAGGTTGTACAATCAACTGTTGACCACATTGCATCAACACCTCGGCATTTACTGAGCAGTGAGGTCATGACACTCCTCGAACGTCAGGTGCCGCAAACCGCAGGTGCTGTACGAGGATTAGCAAGATGGTCTGTTCAACAACGCTTGGAAACACAACTAGGGGAAACCGTTGGGCATCTTATTCTCGATTTGGAAGGCATTCTCGAGGATTACGACCGATCAATAACCATGCTGCGACGCATGCGAAACGTTCTCGATCAACTCGGCAACCTCGGTGCACCGCCTGAAGAAATCGATGCATTGCGAATGAACTGTATGCGTCCTGAGGCACTCCCAAATGTTGCAGTTGAAACGCGTCGCTTAATTCGTGTAGCACTTGATGACATCTACCTTGAGGCGGATCAACGTGATGCTGGAGAGGCAATTGCACTTGAGCAAACTGCGCAAGTTCTGGAAGAACTTTTGACACAAATTGACGCATCTGGATTAACAAAAGGCGTACCTCGTGGAGCGATGTGGGACTTCCAGCGTGATGGATTCTTACCGTTCGAGCGAACTGCAATCCCCGTCGGTCAGCGTACGCCTGTGATGGACGATATGTTGGAGAACATTCAACCGACCTTGGTCGTTGAAGAGAGTGTTTCATTGGATTCTGAGCCTGTGGTTGTTGAGATATCCGATGAGTGGGAGGAAATGCCTGCTCCGGAAGAGGCTGAAGCAATTGAAGAATCCAGCGAGGTAAAACAGTCGCTACCTCTGCAAGAGGATCGAGCAGATCTCGAAGCCGAATTGGCTCGGCTTGATGCAGAAAGACAACTACGTACTCCGGGCAAACAAGAAGCGAAAGCTGACCCTCGGTTGGACGCGCTTCATGACCAACTGTCTGAGTTAGATTTCTGAGGTGAGCGCATCCCTGAAACACTTCTCCTACGCAATGAGTCAAAAGGATCCTCGTATCCAATGATGCTCGAAAAACTGATCTTCGTTGCCTCCATTTTCTGCTTTGTATTCCTTAATCAGTACCTGTGGTCATCGATTGACTTCATGCTCTACCAATGGCTAGCAACAATTGGATTGGCACTAATGCTACAGAGTTTGAACGAATTCGTTGGACGAATTATACAATCGATGCGACTGAAGAAATAATCAATATTCTTTTTCTTTCGTTGGTTCAGGCGTGTTGCTCGTCATCGACTCGATGAGGCCCCAAACACGTTGCCAAGGAACAAAGAATCGCAGAACAGCCACAAGGCTCAGGAAGAGAAGAGCAGATATGACAAGGCCATAGGTCAGGGAAAGTTCAATCGATTCCGATACTTGTGCAGCCCATTGGCTGCCCGTGGAAGCACCTACAACTTCCAGCAACACACTGTGGAAACCTAAAGCAACCATCGTTACCAGACCGGTAATGGTCAAGAAACCAGCAGTATGGCGCAAGTGACCGTTGAGGACATTGTCCATCTGACGGACATACTCTGGGTCACGCTTGCAAGACTCTGGCAAGCGGTAGGCGTATTCGAGATATCGAATGACACCGAAACCAGATTCTTGGAACACCATAATGAGCACTGCAATAAGAATGAGTGAGAGTTGTTCACGAGTCACAAGCTCAAAGCCCAATATGCCGATGGTAGGGTCGCTTACCCGAGATTCAAGGGAAATAAGGTTTGAACCCCATGTACCCAACTGCGTCTTAATGAGCGGGAATGTGAGAATGGCGTGGATACCCAAAAACAGCAATGTGAATCCAATCGCCCAACCGATTGA
>JAKUNY010000018.1 GCA_022451765.1 Candidatus Poseidoniaceae archaeon | reverse complement strand
CGTCAGCGGGCACGTGAGAGCAAGTACCTTGCAAGGTTGAGTGATTTTTGGTGTCCTTTCGGAATCAAACTTCTTGTCGACGATAACCCCCTTTACCAATCGGGTTTCTTTCAGTGAACCATGCCCACGCTTGGTCATCCGAACATTCTCTGCCCGGACAGGCTTCCCACTTGTTTGGATGGTAGTCATACACTCGACAAGAAGGCGAGCGAGGTCGTCCCCGCCCGATTCCGCTGCCTTTCCAACCATCGCTGTTTTTGCGACCGATCGCAAGGAATCTTGACTCAAATCGGTTAGTGAATGCTCATCTAAGAGAGTAAGTGTTTGGTCAATTGCCTCTTGGTATGCTTCGACGAGAACGAGTGGGTGGACTCCACGCTCCAGCAATCGACCTGCTTCTTTCATCAATTCACTCGCAAACAAGAGACAACCCGTGACGCCATCTCCGCAAGCGTTTTCTTGGGATTCTGCGAGTTGTACGAATGCTTTTGCAGCAGGATGCTTGACGAGCAAATCGGCAACAATTTTCGCGCCGTCGTTTGTGATTGCATTCTCACCGTTGGTTTTGTACATCATCTTGTCGAGACCGTTCGGGCCAAATGTACGACGAAGAATATCTCCAAATGCGACAGCAGCGCCAACCAATTTCTTCGTAACAGCCACGCCGCTTGTCACTGAGGTCGTTGGTCGAACAATTACAACAGGCGCACGGCCAGAGCCATCGTCTTGTTGCGCCATGTTTGCGGGGCGTGACCGTTCTTCAAGAAGTCTCCTTCTCAACGGCGACGACCTTTACGTGTCTTTTTCGACCGGCCATGCTGCTCATAGGCGCGGCTTTGGTACGCGCGACGGTCCTGATCATCACTCCAAATTGAATGTTCTGACACATCATCTGAATCAGGCAAATTATCAAGCGATTCAATGGTAAGGCGTAACCCACCGAGTTGATCTTGGAGGGCCCGAACGTTGTCTCCTCCTCGACCAACCAATGTCGAAATCATGTTGCTTGGAGCATAGACCGTTGCCGCTGAATCGCTTGTAAACTGCACCCGGACATGAACACCAGCCCATTGCCGAATGGTGTGAATAAGCTGTTTCTGTGCGAGCTCCTGAATGGGCCTTTTTTGCCCCGCTTCGGTAACTGGAACGACAGCAAGTTCAGAGCCGAAAGCGAACATTTCGTGTGTAACCTTCCCAGTTGGAAATTCGACAACTTCGATGACTGGGCGCGCAAGTTCTTCTTGCATTCCAGAGGGCGGCTTCACAGTCATTCTCAATTCAAGCACTTGCTGTATTTGCCCTGCTTCAACGTGGAGAACGGTGTCAAGAACCTGAGAAACCAAACCCAACTCAACCTTTCCAATCAATCGTTGAATGGCCTCTAGAGCGGAATTTGCGTGCGTAACACCAAGCAGACCTACACCAGCAAGCCGCACGTCTGCGAAAATCTCGAAATCACGGGCGCGTCGCACCTCGTCGAAGATTACAAAATCTGGTCGGACTAGGAAAATGATTTCCGCTGTTTTTTCCAAATCTCCCTCTAGAGGGGCATACTGTGTAATTCGGTCAGCGAGTTGCAAATCTCTCGGTGCCTCCATTGTCTTGACCATTGCTCCAATGTCATCGTCAAGATATTCTGCGATCGCTTGTGCCAAGGTCGTTTTCCCCGAACCGGGCCGTCCACAAATGAAAACACCTCGATGGTGATTGGATAAACGTTCAACGATTTTTGGATCGAGGTTGTAATCGCTCAGCGATAGTTTTGCAACCGGTCGAACAACGGTAATTTCCCGAGCATCAGAAAATGGCGGACTTGCACACGTAATCCTTAGGTCTCCCAATTGAAGAACTTGGCATCCTTTTCGGTCAATTTCCAAAAAACAGTCACTTCGATGTTGATTGTCTTCAACAACTGTCTGCAGGGATTCCTGCAAGGATTCCAATCGTAGATTGTCCCACCCGTCACGATCCGTTTCAAGTTCAATCAGGTTGAGATTACCGATGGTTCCACGTTTTACTCGTGGGGGGCAATCGGCCTTCAGAAAGATCGTATGGACATCTGCCTCGAGCAATTCTTCCAGTTCGGAAGGGAGGTCAGGGTGCTCACCATGCTTTGCCATCAAGCAGATGTCAGGGCGGAGGCATTTGACACTTCGCCCACTTATGAGGGCGTCCTACCCGGTTCGAGCATTCCAAACGTCCACCAAATGTAGGCATTCGTACCAATGCTTCCGATGATTGACCCAATCAGTGGAAAATCGTAGAAATAAATGCACCAGTAGGTTAGTCCTGCTGTCACGGCCACAAATGCCAATATGTTTAGAATTCCACCGCCCTTAATCCCACTCAACTGAATGGCTTTTTCGTAGTGACTGGCCCCCCAAATCGCTGCAACAATGCATGACAAGATGGAAAACGTCACTGCAGCATCAAAGACTGAATCTTGTATTAGCCATGTTGCAAGGGACGCAACGGTGACGCCGGCAAGAAGCCATAGCATGACACGTTCGGGGCTCATGATTGACCCAGTCGGCTTCATCTCTTCAATTCTCGTGTCTTTGAACGTCCCTGCAATGATAACTGCAAGCGGGCCTGCTCAACGCATTTGATGGTTCGAAGAATTGAGCCAGTCGACGCAGCAAGCGATGGTGAATCAGCTGTCAGGAAATCAAGAAGCACAGCCTCAAGGGGAGAATATTTGCATTCAACGTACTCCTCGGATGCCGTTCCATTGAATATTTTGTAGTACTCATGGTGTTGTAAATGAACCAAAATCCGGCCGTTTTTGCCAACTACCTCTAATTCAGCGACCTCCAAACTTGAATCCCAACCGGCCTCGATTTGGATCTCCACTTGATTTGGATATTCCAACGTTAATTCGCATGATGTACGAGAACCAAGAATTTCTGAAATTCGTAGCGGGGTTTGACCATCGAGAAGAAACTCTGCCAAGTCGATACCATGGATAGCCAGAGCATCGAGTACGTGAGATGAAGCATCGCCCTCTCGTCGAGATTTCTTGCAATATCGGATGGATTGTATGGAACCGATTCTCCCTGTGCGAATTTGTTTTCTCGCTTCCATGATGCACGGGTGGAACCTCAACAAAAACCCGCTTTTGAGCACCTTCCCCTCTTGGACTGAGGTAGAGACAAGGGATGAAGCATTGTCAAACGTTGTGGCTAGTGGCTTTTCCAGAAAGACGTCAACACCCTGTCTCAAAAACAAATTCCCGAGTTCATAATGTGTTTCATTTGGTGTCGCTATGATGACAGAATCAAGATCAAATTTCCCGGCAAGTGTCGCAGGATTGTCGTGTAGAATGACGGAATCTTTCTGAATCCGCTTGAGTGCGCTGGAATCGATGTCGCATACGACAATGCATTCAATGTCTGCTTGCTCCGTTAGATTCTGCAGAGCAAGAAGGTGTCGCGACCCCCACCGGCCGCAACCAACTACGCCTACTCGCCGCATCATGCCTAAAGGCGGGTCATTCGGCAATTGAGGTTTGGGCTCGCACCTTATCTGGTTTTTACGAGGGCCATTCTGAATCCTTGGACAGGATTATGTAATGTACCCCGAAGGAGGGGCTATGCCAGAAAATGTCGAAATCGAACGGCGCTTTCTCGTTGATGGGCGATTCGAGCGACCGTGGGTCCATGAATCAACGAAATGCATTGAAATTAAACAGTGGTACCTCGACCATAGAGAATTCAACGTATCCACTGAGGATGGCGCTGTGATGTACAGCGGCAAGCAATTGGTATCTGGGCTATCGGTTGAAGTGTGTAATTTGTTGCTTCAAGAACCAGACTGGACGGTCCGAATCCGTAAATCAAATTCATCGTATATTCTGACATTAAAAGGATCGAGGAAGGGTGCTGCTGCGACAGAATTCGAATGGGGGATTGAACGCAACATTGCAGCATCCGTCGTCGATGACTCGCTGCACCCCTTCGTTGAAAAAAAGCGCTATATCTGGACAAATTCCGATGGATATGTTTGGGAAATTGATGAGTTTGAAAACAATCTTGCTGGGCTTATCATTGCTGAAGTCGAGCTCGAAGACGAGGACGACACGGTTGAAATTCCACCATGGGCAGGAATGGAATTGACCTACTTACGAGGTTGGTCAAATGCTTCCTTTGCTCGGATGCTCACTCGTCAATAGCTGATGAGTGCCTTAACAATTCGATCTAACTCAACCTCAGTAAGTCCGTGATGGACTGGTATTGAGACGAGCTGTTTAGAAAGACGAGATGTAATTGGGAATTCACCGCCTGCTTGTCGATGTTCATTGTAAACTGCATGTTGGTGGCAAGGAACAGGATAGATTTGACGTGCATCGATGTCATGGTGAGACATGTGTTGTATGAAGGATTCAATGTTATCTGCTTGTACGCAGTATTGGTGCCATGCGTGTCCAGAATCCGGACGGACTTGAGGGGCTTCCAATTTTGGATTTGTAGCAATCACGCTGCTCAATGTTGCAGCGTTTGACCGGCGAGCATCGAGCCAGTCGTCAAGGTGCTTCAATTGCACACGGCCAATGGCGGCAAAGACCTCTGACATCCGCATGTTGGTTCCAACCTCTTGCGATTGAAGCGAACCATCTCTTCCGTGATCAACAATGGCTTTGATTCGAGCTCCAATCTCACTATCAACCGATGTGATCATACCCCCCTCGCCACCAACGGCAACATTCTTTGATGGGAAAAATGAGAAGCAGGAAATGGTCCCAAGGGCGCCTGCCATGGTTGCGACTCCATTGTAAACAATAGAGGCCCCGTGGGCTTGGGCAGCATCTTCGATCAACGCAAGATTGTGTTCTCTGCACAAATCGATTAGGTCAGTCCCATAGCACTGTCCGAACAAATGGACGCCTATGATGCCCCTTGTCCTTGGAGTGATGCGCTTTTTCACATCCTCAACATCGAGGCACCAATAATCAGGCTCAACTTCAGCGAAAACTGGTATTGCTCCGGTCATGGAAACGGAGGTTGCCGTTGCTATGAAGGTAAACGAGGGAACAATCACTTCGTCTCCTGGCCCAATCCCAAGGAGTCGGAGTGCAGCGATAAGTGCGCCAGATCCACTGTTGCATGGGGAAGCAAACTCAACACCACAATACTCCGCAAACTCCTGAGCAAATGCACGACCTTGTGGACCTTTGACCCAACGTCCTGAATCCAGCGTGCTGACCGCAGCCTTGCGCATTTCGTCCGTCCACGATGGCCGAGCTAATGGAATACGTTCTGGCATGTTTCGGCGAATGAACCGAACTTCAAGAGCATGCGCCTTGACCCATCTGCGCGTCGCGCACTTCAAGACCTCAAGCACCTCTGCTCGGCTATGGTGTCCGATGAAGAGCAACCCTCTCCATCGGAATTCGCCTCAATTGTCAACGACATTCTAGATCCAAATGTTTCTGCTGGTCCGAAGAAGAAATTCAAACCAAGAGGGCTCTTTCTCGGTGAACGAAGGGATTCAGGAGCGCCGATCGATATTCCTTCGCAAGTCTTAGCCCGTCACGCAGCGATGCTTGGGTCAACGGGCTCTGGCAAAACGGTGATGGCAAAGGCCTTGATTGAAGAGGCAGCCTTAGCAGGGATTCCTTCCCTAATTATTGATCCACAAGGAGACCTTGCACGCCTCGCTCTCGGCATCGATGAGTCCGAACTTATCGAGAAAGACGGCGATGTTGATAGAAAAAGAAAATTATTGGAAAACAGCGAAATTCGAATATGGACTCCACTTCGGAGCAAAGGGTTACCTCTATGCATTGACCCTTTTCGAGCACCCCCTGCAGATCTTGACCCCGAAGAAGCAATCACAGCATGGGATATGGTTGCAGCAGGTTTCACCAGCCTTGCCGGATACGACGTCGAAAAAGCGCAGGGAAAGGTCGTCAAACCGTTCTTGTACGAAATTCTCGTCGAGGGAACCCGTTGCGGCCTTGAGGTAGGTGATTTCCAATCTCTTGCTCGAGTTGTCCGTGAACCTCAGCAAGAATTCACTCGATTCCTTTACCCGCATTGTTTCATCGAAGATGATGAAGGTGAGACACCCGATGTTCCAGGTTGGGATGAGGTCATGTTTGAGCACCGACTTACGGATTTCGAAGAGCGATTGCCGAAGACCACTCGCAATGACTTGGCTCGACGCCTCGCAGCTTTTTCGAGTGGTGTTAATCAACTTCTCTTTTCGAATGGTGTTCCAATCGACATTGATTCCTTTGTTGAGCCAGCGATTCCTGGCAAAATACCCCTGAACATCGTTTACCTTAACACGATTCAGGATGAAGCACAAAAACAGTATTTTGTCCAAGAACTCTCCCGTGAATTGTACGATTGGATGTTGACACAACAACCCGCTGATGGGGAATTGAAACTCCTGTTCTTCATGGACGAGGGGGCACCATACCTACCACCGCATCCCCGAAACCCCCCCGCCAAAGATTTGATCAAACTGATTTTCAAACAGGCGCGAAAATACGGCGTTGCATGTGTTCTAGCAACGCAAAACGTATCCGATGTTGATTACAAAATCCTTGCTCAGGCGAATACAACCTTCATTGGACGATTCACACAACCACAAGATGTTGAGAAGGTACGCCATCTTCTCAAGGAGAGTGGTGGAGACCAAGATTTGGTCGCTCAATTACCAACACTTGGCCCAGGCCAATTCCAGATGGTGGCCCCCGATGTCGACCCAGCGCCTGTTCCCATCCAGTGTCGTTGGTTGTACACCGACCACGGGGCTCCACTCAATGAAGATCAGGTTGAGGAGATTATTTCTGCGGAAATAAGGGCTTGGGCGAAATCACGTTCAGCAGGACGTCAAGGTCGAGGTACAGGAGCGGCTCATGCAGCAAGCCGAGGATCGAACTGGTCCAATGGAAATCAGGATGATAACTCCGAGAGCATCGTCGAAACAGCACGAATTCAGGCGATCGGCGGGATGACTGCAGCCAGTCGAGGCATCGTTGACGAGTCTGGATTTGAAGTTCGGCTCATGGGCGGGTTGTCTGTCCTCAAGGATGGACGGGATCCGCTGTATACCATGCAAGCAGCAGTCAATGGGGCGTCCGTCATTGCCCTGGCTTGGGCATTTGTTGCCTTACTGGAGGCATGGCGAATCGGCGACATTGGATGGTTCGGACTTGCTTCCAGCGGTATCATTACGCTTACAGTCGGTCTCTTTATTTCCCTCGAACTCATCCTTTCACATGATTTGGTTTTGCTCAGAAAATTGGCAAGGTTTGCGCGCCTATTCCAGTTGTTCCTCGTTGCTTGGATCTGGATATTGTTCTCTTGGTCAACCTGGGGCTCTCTGGATTTAATGGGCCTTGATTCATTTCTCGAAGTGGTCGTTGTTTGGGTAACAGTCTTCACATGTATTGACTTCATCAATCGATTCCGTCTTGGCAGAATCCGATGGAACGGCGGGAGTGCCTTGGACAAGGTGATGGGTCTAACTGCAATTTTGACCGACTCGCAGATGTCTGAAATGAGGGCGAATTCAACTCAGATTTTGGGCGTGTTCCGATGGATTCTCCATGGACTAACCGTCGTTTGGCTTTCCATGCTTATCGCCTTCGCAGTCCCATTTGATACTGCACCTTCTTGGCTGAATGAGATGTCAAATGTTCACCTTTGGCTTGCATCACTCTACGCATTGATCTTTTTCAGCGAAGGTTGGCTAAGAGCTCGTAAGCGCTATGTCGAAAAATAAGGCCGAAAAATCCTTTCAGCCAAGAATGGTTACTTACGCAGGCCACCTCGAGCCCACTGTGTATCGACTTCCAGTTCAGGGTGATAGTGTGCTCTCCGTACGGCTTGGCGTTGTTGCCGAACTTCATTGGTTGCGATGTCATCCGGATTGTTTCGCTTCTTGTGCCATCGTTGAACGAACAAACTTACTAGAACGCATGGAATACCCAAGAGAGGTGCCAATGAGGATTCTAAATTGAGGTATTCCATTGGCAGGTCGAGGATGATGCATGCCCCAACATACAAACCGATTGATGCCAGTAGCGCTGCTACGATGGGCGGTAAAATGTGTCTGAACGACATACCAACAAAGAAGGCAATAATTGCTGTAATGCCAGGTAGTAATTCGCCGCGTTCGGGGTTTATTCCATAGTTTTTCATAAGTTGAATTCCATTGGATATGACAATGAAAACAAACCCAGTGGCGAGCAGTCGAATCGACATGGAGGTAATCATCACTGCGACAATTGCGAACCCCATCGCCGAAAAGAGTTGGAACCGATCAAGGGTTAACGCAAGGCCAAGATCGAGAGCATACGGATAAAGGGTACTCGCAGAAAGATACCCAATCGCTGCTCCAGCAATTGCCGTGATAAGGCTCAATCGCCTGTACCCTTGAACGAACAAGTACAGGGATAAAACGACAAGAGGAACGGCAGTAACATAGCCTCCTTCAACGATTTGCGTAATCACCGTATCTCGAATGTCATCGACATTCGGTGCCTCATCTGTCATGGCTCTCAACACCTCCAAATCAAAAGAGGATGTGAACTTGTTGGAAGAAGTGGTGCAGAGGGCAGGATTCGAACCTGCGAACCGTTACGGACTGGGACCTCATCCCAGCGCCTTTGACCAAGCTGGGCGACCCCTGCAGCAAACTCAAGGGCCACACTCGTGTATATCAAAACCACGAGGCGTTCAAATGACATCAACCTTGCAAATCATGGTCAATGGCCTTCGATAGGGTATGAATTCATTAGTAAAAAATCGAACAGCAGGTTATGGAACCATCAGCTTCTCGAATTTGACCCATGTCGAGAATGATTGGAACCAAACCTTTCTGCTTGAGCGTTTTGAGAACGGTTGGATAACCTTCTGCAACAAGGACTTTCCCGTTTTCAAAACCAATCGTGTTGCACCCGTACACCTCTTCTTCAGGCATTAGTATAACTTCACAGCCTTCTGGAAGTTCTCCAAAGTCTTCTGCAGTAAGATAGCCTTCGGCTGTGAGTATGATGTTATCAGTGGGTGTTGATGCAATTGAGGTAAGGTGAAGTGCTTTATCCGTTGGAATGTTGACGATGCGCAATTCGTGACCGAGGTGCGTTAGGAGATTTCGTAATGTTTCGATACCTTGTTGATTTGTTCGGTTAGAAAGTCCTACAAAGAAAATATCTCCAAGACGAAGAATATCACCACCGTCCATACGAGCATCTCCAAACATGCCGCAGACTTGAAATCCATTGAGTTGGCGCGAAAGGAAGTCTGCAATAGGAGGTTGTTCCGCTACTCGGGAGGGATGGCCAGGAACAGGTAACAAGACGTGACCGTCGACGACGATAGCTTGATCTTCAACGAAGACACAATCGGGATGATTGTCGTCTGCAGGAAGAATCGTAACTTCTAGACCGATATCGAGTAAGGCCTGAACATAGGCTGCATGCTGTGTTCTTGCAAGTGATATATCCGTTGGTCCTGAGCCAAAATAACTCGCTAAGGCATCGGAAAATGACTCAGGAACGGCCCGCATGAGGACACGCTGCTTCTGGTCCGTGCGGACAGTAGCCATGCTTGACCGGCTGAACCTCGTCATTTAATCCTTAGCGAGGAATGCAACTACGCTGAAAACCATCGAATTCAAACATCAGAGGCGGTTGGAGTTTTTCATGCGCATCCCCGTTCAAGCGGTTGGTTTGGTCTTTCTCATGGTTTTAGCACCGCTCTCTGGCTGCTTTGGTGAAAACGAGATCGATGTACTGAACTCATCCTCGTTGGTGGTTTTAGAGTCCGATGAGCTTGAAGCAGGAATGTCGCAAACAATAACTTTGGAAGCAAGTGATGACCTCGCAGTGTTCATTCCGTACGTCCTCCAAGATCCTGGTTCCATGCGAGCACAAAATGGAACGGTCCTCGACATGAACTCCGGCGACAAGGTCAGCATAAACATCCTTTTCCCGCCTCGGAATGAAGAAATTGTCTTCTTTGTTGGTGATCTTGGGCGTTTAAGTTGGCCAATCCGACAAGCCAATGAATCGTGGATGACATGGCTTGAAGATCAAAACACTGGTTCAGCAGTGCTTGCGATACCCAACCAAGACACAGGCGGAGAATGGCCTTGGCTTGTTCAAGGGAACGAAACAGGTGGTGCCGTCATACCGTTGATCATGGAGACGAGTCGACCGTTCCGAGCCGACTTAACAGAAGAAAATGGCGTAGGTGCTAGTGACGGGTGGGTGAACGGACGAGACGTCTATGATTGGGTTGATTTCATCGCAGATGATACCCCATGTGCGACGTGCGGTCCAGATGGTGCTGTCGGCTATTTGGATCGATGGATTGGGAACGCAAACCCATCGTATGAACATGCAATCACATATTTTGAAGGCGTTATGGAAGGCTATGGACTCGACCGCGTTGAAGTCCATCGATTCCAGTGGAACACAGCTTGGGCAGTCAACATTTGTGGCTACAAGGATGGTTCCGTTTATCCCAACGAGTGGCTCATTTTTGGGGCGCATTTCGATATTGCCCCTCCTGTGGCGTACACGCCCGGCGCTGAAATCGGTGTTCCCGGTTACGGAACCCGACACGGCGCTTACGACAATGCAGCAGGCTCGAGCATGGTATTAACAACAGCCAGCGTTTTGGCAGAATTCGATGCCCGTCGCACAATGGTCTTCTGTCTATGGTCTTCAGAGGAAGAAGGATTGTGGGGCTCCCGATCGTTTGCAAACGACCTTCCTGATGGCATAACCGTGAGCAACTACCTCAATCTCGATATGGCAGGTGTCAATTACCCAGGAGATTACGCGCTCTCGGTGTATCTTGGCCCAGATGGGACACAGGAAGCGATCGACCAAGCTGGAATGTTCCACTTAGCGGAATGGATAGGTGCTGATGCGCTGGATCTCGGCTATGAAATGGAACGCGGTAGAGAGGCGTGGCTTGAAGGTGGAGAAAGCCCATTGTGGGGCGATATTTACGAAGATACCGTTGCTATCTACGAATCACCGACTGCCCGAAGCGACCACGATTCATTTCAGAACATTGGGGTAGCAACCTTGGGATGGAATGGCCTTGTTGATGGATATCCTTGTTACCATCGTGAATGCGATACGATGGAGACGATGATTGACTACATGGGCACTGATAATTCAACAGGAATCAACAATCTTGTTCATTCATGGGACATTGTGACATGGTGGGCAGTCTACGCATTCTTGCATATGGACCAAACCCCTGTTCCGAATGAGCTCTGAACATGCCCAGGCAAATCAGTACTGTTCCAAAACCAGTTCTGTGGTTGTTGAAGCAATTTCATTGTCCGCAGCCATCCACATTTTGTCCAAAAGCGAGCGAAGAGCAACCGTATCGTCTACGTGAACAAGCGCAACGAGATCAGCTTCGCCGGATACTTCATAGATGATTTCTACACCTTCCCAACCGGTAACTTCTGATGCAAATGAGCCGATTTCGACTCCGGGTGAGACTTTGATACGAATCAGTGCTGTGAGGCCAATCCCACTCTCTCTGACGGTGTAGCCTCGAATCGTACCGTTCTCTTCCATTGCTCGGATGTGTGTCCGAACAGTGCGCTCGCTTGCTCCTACTTCCCTGGCTAAATCAACGTAGGACATTCGGCCGTTTTTTCGGAGTTGAGCCAAGATGGCACGATCAATTTCTGCGATTCGGGGCATGGCATGCGCTCCACATATCGGTATATCAAACCTTTTCCCTCCGCTTTTAATCAAAATTATCAAATTAAACGACATAATCCGGTAAAATTGGGCATAATTATAGATTTATTTCATTTTCATGATTCGAAAATATTCATGCCGCTGAATTCAAAGAGCGCCTTTCACTGGAACAGCCGAGAGACATGTCAAATCAGATTTCAAACCTTGACGCAAGGATGGTTTTGGACAGCCGTGGCAATCCCACCATCGAAGTCGACTGCTTTGTTGATGGCCGATTAACCGGGAGGGCAATGGTTCCGTCTGGGGCTTCTACTGGCCAACATGAAGCGCTTGAAATGCGTGACGGAAATAAGAACAAATGGCTAGGCAAAGGCGTCGATGTTGCGGTCAACCATGTTCGAACAACCATTTCTGAAGCGCTCGTTGGGATGACGGTTGAGGATCAGAATGGCATTGACAAAAAAATGCTTGAGCTCGATGGAACGCCCAACAAATCCAACCTCGGAGCGAACTCGATGCTTGGAGCATCCCTTGCCGTGCTTCACGCCGGAGCGGCTTGTCAAGATTTACCGCTCTGGAAATACATTGCAGGCGAACAAGCAGGTCAAATGCCGGTCCCAATGCTGAACATCCTCAACGGCGGAGCACACGCCGTTTCAAATGTCGATGTCCAAGAATTCATGGTCATGCCACACGGTTTTGATTCTTTTACAGATGGTTTGCGGGCTGGTGTGGAGATCTATCACCAACTCAAGAGTGAACTCAAAGCCGATGGTTTGCTTGGTGGCGTTGGTGACGAAGGCGGATTTGCTCCAAATCTTGGAGCGAATGAAGACGGACTCAAATACATGGTTCGTGCCATTGAGGGGGCTGGTTACACAACCGACGATGTCGGAATTGCATTGGATGTAGCCGCCACTGAATTTGAGAAATCGGATGGATATCACATGGATGGAAAGATCCTCTCTCCAAATGAAATGGTCGATATGTACGGAGAATGGTTGGATGCATACCCTATACTTTCGATTGAGGACGGCCTCGGTGAGAACGATTGGGAGGGCTGGACCGCATTGACAAAAGAAGAAGGGCATCGCGTGCAAATTGTTGGAGATGACCTTTTTGTCACCCAGTCCGAGCGACTTGCCAAAGGGATTGATATTGGTGCAGCGAATGCAATGTTGGTGAAAGTGAATCAAGTTGGTACTGTGACAGAAACACTTGAAGCCATGGACCTTGCTGTATCCAATGGGTATCGCAATGTTGTGTCTCATCGCAGTGGTGAAACCGAGGACACGACGATTGCAGATCTTGCCGTTGGAACACGTGCGGGACAAATCAAAACCGGCGCACCAGCACGCTCAGATAGAGTGTCCAAATACAATCAACTGCTTCGAATCTCAGAAGAAGTAGAAGACTATCAATCACCTTTCTGAGACGTGCGACTCCATACAGTGGGTTATAAGTTCAGTTTCACGGCGAAGGATATGCGCAAATCAATCGTGTATACATTCGTAGCCTGCCTTCTAATCGCCGCAATGCCGTATTCAGTCAGTGCAGACGCATCGGAAGATATCCCAGCTAACGCTGCAGCAACAGGGGTTCATGATACCCTCGTCGATGCTCTGACACACGCCGGTCTTGTTGCAACGCTCCAAGGCGATGGCCCGTTCACAATCTTTGCACCGACGGACCAAGCCTTCGCTGATCTAGGGATTGATCTCTCAACCTACGATACACCGGAGGAAAACGAAACACTTGCAGACATCCTTCTCTACCATGTGTACAGTGGAAACGTCACCTCATCTGAGGTCACTGACGGACTATCGGTCGAAATGATGAACGGTGATTCCGCGTCATTTACTGTTGTAGATGGGGTCGTTAAAATCGGAGACGCAACCGTTACCACAGCCGATGTGAATGCAAGCAACGGAATTATCCACGTTATCGACAAGGTCCTCATGCCTCCGGCAGACGATCCATTCGACGGAATCGATTGTGCAGTTACTGTTGGATTAACCTCCGATGGATATGGATTCTCACCATCCACAACAAACATCGATGCTGGCCAAACCGTTTGTTGGTCATGGACAGATGCTGGCATGGCGCACAACGTCAAGCAGGTAGACGGATTCCAGTCGAGCACATATGTTACTGGCGGTGTTACCTCTGGAGCCCCAGCAACAACAGTTGCATTCCACCACACCTTCACCGAGAATCAAACGTTCTATTACGCCTGCGAACCCCACATCGGCATGAAGATGCACGGAGAAATTATTGTCGGCGATGGCGGAGTACAACCGGCTTCAGACAGCGGAGAATCTGAGGACGCACCAGGCTTTGTTTCATCGACACTGGTTCTCGCAGTCCTTGGTGCTGTTCTGTTCCTTGGTCGCCGTCAAAACCAGTAAATCGATCTCCAACTCTCGAAACAGACTCGCTTTGGGGTCTTTACGAGTTGTATGACTACTGCTGGCATCAGTAAAAGGCTGTTAAGCAAAGGCGTGAAGGCGAAACCATGCTCCGGCACATTTTTCCGGTTGTTTCTCTGGTGTTCGTGCTTTTTGTTGCACGACAAATTTACCCTTACTCGTCGTTTAATTCGCCAGACGTTCCTGAGGGATACAAGATAGAAGTCGTTGAGAAGAACCTAGGAGGCCCAACGTGTCTCGAATGGTTCGACGCTTCTACACTTATTGTCTGCGATCGAGATGATGGAAAAATCTTCACCCTTGACCCGAACATGAACCGTAGTATCCTCATAACAGGGCTCGACCGTCCGCACGATGTTGCTATTACAGAAGACAATATTTTTGTGAGCGAAGCGGGGAAGCTTAGTCGCTATTCACATGATGGACTGCTTGGACAAATACAAAACAGGACAGTCTTAATCGACGGCATCAAGACTTGGGGCAACCACCAAACCACTGCCGTCAACATTCTTCCAAACGGAACGCTCGTCTGGCATAGTGGTTCGACATGCAACGTTTGTGACGAAGATGACCAAAGAAACGCCGCACTGCTTTGGGTCAACGGTTCAACGGGGGAACACGGTGTGCTTGCAAGCGGTGTAAGGAATTCATTTGACGGTGTTTGGGTTCCAGGAATAGGTTACGTTTTCACAGACAACGGACGTGATTGGGATGGTGACCACCCAGATGAAGAACTCAATTTATTGGCTGAGGGTGGAGATTATGGCTGGCCAAACGACACTCCTTCCAACCCGTACCCGAAAGGTAGCATAGCTCCCGTTGCTACCTGGACGCCTCATTCATCGATGAATGGTGTGGCACTTCGCCCACCGAATTCCCCTTTACCAGGCGGCAACACAACCGTATACGCAACCGTGTACGGCTCTTGGAACTCCATAATTCCACAAGGGCAAGAGATTGTCCGCATCGATCTCGACTCGAGTAGCGGAGAGGTTATCGGAACCACTTCTGTATTCGCTGAGGATCTCGGTACTCCGGTGCCGATCGCATTCCATCCCAACGGCGACCTGTACTTCGCTGTGTTCGGTTCGAATGGGAAGTTGTACAAAATTAGCGCAGATATTTAGTTTGCATAGAATTCTATGCATTCTAAGAAATTTGGGTTAGCCAGTTTTGCAATCTGGAAATTCCTTCCTCAATGTTTTCCAGAGACGTTGCGTATGATACTCGGACAAGACCCTCCCCTCCTTGCATCAAAGAGCCCGGAATCAACTGAACTCGCGCCTCAGCTAGCGCTCGATCTGCGAATTCAATGTCGTTCATACCCGTCCCACTGACATCCGCAAGAATGTAGAAAGCTCCTTCTGGTTCTGGGGCGCTTACTCCAGGGAGGCTGTTTAATCCATTATGCATCACAATGCGCCGCATTGCAAAGGAGTCAGCCATATCTTTGGTCTCTTTCTCGAGCTGAAGTGCGACTTCTCCTGCAGGCATGAGAAAAGTTGGAATGTGTGTTGCTGCAGATGCTTGGCATGTTTTGACAGCCTCCATGAAATCTTTCGGCCCTGTAATCCAGCCCATTCTCCAACCCGTCATGGCCCATCCCTTTGACCATCCCCCGATGGTAATTGTACGCATCTCTCCTCCTGGATAGTTGATTGGCGAGGCGTAATCATGATCTGCATAGACCAGTGTGGAGTAAATCATATCGTCGAAGATCCAAAGATCATGCTTTTCAGCAAACGCTGCAATTTGCTGTATTTCCTGTGGGGTGTACACTGCTCCAGTTGGATTGTTTGGAGAATTGAGCATTATGGCTTTCGTGCGTTCGGTGACGCTTGCTTCCAAGGCCTCAAAATCAGGGTGATACGAAGGACGCAAAACAGGCACGTGAACAGGAACCCCACCGAATACCCGAATCATTCCATCATAGGAAGGCCAAGCTGGAGCAAGAAGGAGTACCTCATCGCCGGGCGTTATCGCTGTCATGAGTGCGTAAAGAAGAGCCTGCTTGCAACCCGGAGCGACAACGACATCCTCAGGATCTGATTTGATGTTCAGGGTATTGAGGTGACTCGTAACAGCCTCACAGAGGGAAATACTTCCTTGAGCTCGCGAGTACGCTGTCTCCCCTCTGCGTAGCGCATCAACAGCAGATTGAACAACTGCGTCTGGTGTATCAAAATCAGGCTGGCCAACCGTAAAACGAATCACGTCAGGCCCGGGTGGCGCAAGATATGCAGAAAAACCGCGGCCGATTTGTGAGAACGCTTGGATGATTTCTGGCATTTTTTTCACCGGACCGTATACTTGCGAATCCACAATTCCTCTTCAAGACTTTCCAATAGTTCTGCAGTTGGCTGGAATTTTGGAGCACGGACTGGGATTTGAACCCAGGTAAGAGGATTTGCAATCCCCGGCATGGCCAAGCTTTGCTATCCGTGCGCAAATCTTGCGACCAACACGTTGTATTTCAACGCGTCTCATCAAACATGCTTATGAGAAATCACGCATAGGCAAGCACTATGCTTCATGTAGCAGGGCCGGGTTGGATGCCAACGGAAGCCTACTATCAATGCAGATTTGAGATTCTCCGAAAGCCGCTGGGGTTCCAACGTGGTGCTGAGGTACTTAGCGATGATATCGATGCTGTCCATGCCTATGTTGAACGTGAAAGCTCCGTCGTTGCCGTAGGACGAAGCCACTTGATTCCCGAATCAAGCGATGGTTCGCAAGCCGACTTCCCTGGGCAGTCGGGCCCGAAAACACCCCCATTCTCTCAATTAACTCCGGTCAATCGACCCGCAATACAAATCCGGCAAATGGGAACGCTTGATGCATTCCGACGGCAGGGCTTGGCTGCCAAACTTCTCGCAGCGTTAGAGGAATCCTCAAAACGACATTTTGGGGCAGTATGCGGCTTTCTCCAGGCTCGTGAAATTGCAATTCCGTTCTATGAATCTCAAGGATGGGTACTCACCGACGAACCCTATTCAATCCCAAACGTGGGCCCGCACCGATCAATGATGAAGCATTTTGACCAGTAGACGCTTTACAAAAGGTGGACCACTCTTTCTCCCGACGGGTGAACACGTTGAAACAAACAGCAGAAAGAAACAAGAACGATTCTTATTATATGAAAAACAGAGAGGTGATGTTCATGGAAACAAACGTTGAAGGCATTTCTACAAAGAAAAAGAATGAGAAATTCCTTGAAGCTCTGAAAACGTTAAGTGATCAAGATCCACAATCGTTCCTTGAAATCGCCCCAGAACTGCTTCAACGGTGCGCTTACCACTGGAGGGGTTCTGATCCTTTTTTCTCAACCAAACTCAATTCATGGCTCTCCTATGACATGATGTGGAAACCATTCGGGGAAATTATACCCGATGATGCGAACTTTGCAAAGCGCATAGATACTGATGCGTTTGACATAAAAATGTACAGCGGCTCAACAAAGGCGTTGCTCGAGTCGCTCCAAACACGATTCCCACAGGATTTTAATCAGTGGGATGCATCAATTCGAAACCAGTTTATCATACTCGGAATGATTGCCATGGGAAGGGAAAAAGGAGAGTATCAAGGTGCTCTTGTTCACAGACTTGGATTAGGTTCAGGCGATGTGCGCATTAAAGGATCGAACGTGATCAGAGCGGCTAAAATTGCCCTCGCACGTCTGGCCAAAGACAACGGTGCAGAGCTCTTCTCTCCTGCTTCGGGACATGGCGTAGAACGGATTCACAGGATTTCAAATGCCAAGTTAGCCGAAACCCTTGAGAGATTCGTCCTCTCGCACGCAGCATCTGTCCTGCTGCCGCCCCCACGCACCGTTTGATGGAACTGGTCGTTGGTTTGATATACTCTAGGACACTTGAGTGTCTTAGAGGGAACGTTGGGTTCCCTATGAACAAACCCGTGAAAAGCGATGAAATTGGAGGAAAAAGTCAACCAGTCTGACAGAGCAATATCAATGCACAGCGCCTCATCCGATGGGCGACAGCAAAAACAAGATGTTGTTCCAAAATCCTCACGGTTGATAGAAGCAAAGCGCATGCTTTGCGTCTCTCCCGAGATTAATTGTATCACTGCAGGTACATCTGATTCGGATAGAGAGAACAGCGGGTTCTCTGTGTAAACACAACAAAAATAATTGGAAGTGAAATAAAATGAACACGAATACGAAGACAAAGACAATGAGCATGCTTTTGGCTTTCCTTCTCGCTCTGTCAGCAGCCTCTGCTGTGAGCGGTGACGGATCTGACCCTCTGGACCCCAATGATGGTGGTGCAGACTGGGACGGCGATGGTCTAACCAACGCTGAAGAACAAGCCGAAGGTACAAACATGAACAACGCAGACAGCGATGGTGACGGTTTGCCAGATGGATGGGAGGTGGCCAACGGCCTCAACCCAACCAATGGCGGTGACGGCAATGCGGACTCTGACAACGATGGTTTGACCAACGCACAAGAGTACCAAATGGGTACAAACCCAAACAATGCCGACACTGACGGTGACGGCAAGGCCGACAACGTCGATTCGTTCCCAACCGATCCAAACGATGGAGAGTACTCCGATTCCGATGGTGACGGTATCCCAGATGCATACGACCCAGACTTCCAGGAGTCTCAGTCAGGCGCTGGTGATGGTGGCACCGAAGGTGGTGGAGAATCCAACGATCAAGGACAAGGTCAGGGACAAGGTCAGGGACAAGGTCAGGGACAAGGTCAAGGACAAGGTCAGGGACAAGGTCAAGGACA
>JAKUNY010000179.1 GCA_022451765.1 Candidatus Poseidoniaceae archaeon | reverse complement strand
TTCAGTGACAATTTAAGTTTCTCAGCCGTCGACGGCCGCTTGGTCACAATGAATGGTCTGAATAGTTCATCCCCGGATGCGGCCGAAGACACAGATCGTGATGGACTGAATAACACGGAAGAGTATTGTTGGCCTTACCCAGACAATTGCAACGATCCGGGCTTTTCTCGAGGTCTCACGGGAGAACTCGATGAAAACAGTGAAAGAATGTACCTCGATCCTCGACGCTCTGACACCGATGGCGACGGAAGGCCGGACGGCTTTGAAGGGTGGATGTGTGCGAGAGCAGGTGGATTCGATGAGATTAGTCAACGTTATTTTTGCCCTTATTTCGACCCACTCAACGCTAGCGATGCCTCTGAGGACCCCGATGGAGACGGTTTTGATGTAAACCGTGATGGGTTCTTGTCCGTTGCTGAACAATACACTTCGCCTGAAGAGTACCAGCACGGGATGCCGAGCAATTTCACAACGGAACTTGATGGATTGTGGTGTTATGCGACCCTTCCTCAAGGCTCTATTCTGACGCAATGGACTTTTATTTACACGGGTGCCAATGCTTCTTTCCAAAATCTCCTGTCGGCCTGTACCACCAACGTTACCGGTGTGGTTGGTGAAGATTTGTGGCTTGGGACGGACCCGTTGCTCGATGATTCCGACAGGTACAGTTGGGATGGATTCGCTGTCCGTCCACTTTACCCATCGTTTGGCGATGGCATGCCCGATGGCTGGGAGGTGCATTTCGGCCTTGATCCTCTCAATCGCACCAACGCGCTGTTGGACAACGACGGAGATGGATGGGACGTCAACCGAGATGGTATCGTATCCGCTGATGTAAGCCGCACTGATTCTGCATTGGCGTTAGGCGAAGCCCTCTCGAATCTAGAAGAATACTACATCCACAATGACGAGGGCAACACCGTTCGTTCTGGTCTAAAGGAAGTACAAATCGGTGTGAACGACTCATCGTTCAAAGAATACCCACTCACTTTCAACGCAATTCCAGGTCATCTTTCCGTGATGCACCACGATGTCCGAAGCATCCTTGTCAAAGATTCCACCGCTTACTACCTTACCCGTTATGGAATATCATCGATGGTTTTCGAAACACAAACAACGCAAGACCAGTGGTTCCCACAAGGCATCATTGGATACGAGGCAATTTTTGTTGAATCCGATACAGGCCCGCATTCGATTGCCATTGCTACATCACACGGCGTCCACATTGCTGCACTGCAAGTGGATGGATTTGTTGAGCCGATCGAGTCGTGGTCCTCCTCGGAATCCATTGAGGTATTTGCAATTCATCAGCTTGCCATTGAGGGTTCTAGTCAGCATCTTTTCGCACTCGGAGCAGACGGTGAAGGCATGGTCCTAGAGGTAAGTGCCGGTGGTCAATTAACTCAGACCTTTGACCTCGGTGTGAATTTTAAATCTGCTCTTGCGGAAGACGGAGTTGTCGTCACAGAACTCGAGCATGGAACAGTGCCGGGTGGCGGTTTGGTTCTCTACATTGGCACAGAACGTGGGATGATGACCCTTGAATCTGCAACAGGGCGCGATGATGCAACACCATCATGGCGTTTCTTCTTTGATCCGAATCCTTCGGACATACCGAACAAAATTGACGATCTACGAACCCTCAACCTCGGAGCGAGCGGAAACCCAGCAGAGGTCCAAGCGTTGAAGTTGGACGGGCCAAATGCACAAAACCCAACGGTGCTGTGGATTGGAGCGCCATCAGGACTGCACAGACTGGATCTTCAACTGAATGATATGTCGTTTGGCGGCTTGCTTGAACACCCCGGCAACGATGCAGATGAACTTGCCAAATCGAACAACATCCATTCGATATACCCGACCGGTGATGAAATTCTCATTGGTTCATCCGCAGGGCTGTGGGTTCTTGCAGGAAATTACGTCGATTACTATGGCGTCCAGTCCAACTCGGAGTTGCCTGGTGAGATAGCATCAATCGCCACGATTGAACGAGACGATGCGATTTATGTTTTAGGGGCTGCATCACCGGGTCGATTTGCAAATCTTGAACTCATGGACGACGGCGCAAACGATTCCGACAGCGATGGCATGCCGGATGGCTGGGAGTTGAGTTACGGGTTGGATCCGACCGACCCTTGGGACGCTCTTCTCGATGGAGATGTTGACGGGCTTCGGCTCGACGGTGGAGATGTCATGGACCGTTGGTGGACAAATCTCGAGGAATACCGCTACGTTGCCCGAACAGAAGAAGGATACAATTCGACTCTTCCGAACCAGAGTGATTCGGACATGGACGGTCTTCTCGACGGTTCGGAATTCTTTGGTTACTTCCTCGGAGAAACCAACTTCGATTGTTACTACAATCCGCAGCTGGTTTACATCTGTGATGAAGCACTTGGTCAACAAGCAAGAACGACGTACACTAGCCTGAACTCTGTTGATGTTGGCACAGATCCAACCGTGATGGATACTGATGGTGATGGCATGCCGGATGGTTGGGAAATTGAGCATCGTCGATGGGTTGGCACTTCCTTCAACGGAGGGAACAACTGGTCACTGGATCCAACCCGAGCCGATGATGCGGCATGGGATGCTGACCAAGATGGACTTGCAAATCTTTGTGAGTACCAATGGTCGCTTGTGCGTGAGGCAGGATTAAACGGCGATTTGTTCGAAGACTTTGGAGAAACAGCCGAATCGGTTGCAACATGGTCGATACCCGATCCGAACCTTATCGATTCCGATGGAGACACACTTCCGGATGGATGGGAGGCTGATGGCCAATGCACATGGTCGCCGTTGAGAGTCGGTGTCAATCCACTGAACGGTTCTGATTTGTTTGAAAATCCAGATGGTGATGGGTACGATGTCAACAAAGACGGTGTTCTCTCTCAAAATGAAATGTTTGTCAATTATCTTGAGTATCATATCCGATCAGGTCTTTTCCTGAACAACCAGACGTTTGATGGCATGGAATTACCGAATGGATTCGTGACCGATTTGTTTGACAATGTTTCTGATTTTGGTACACCGGAAGCCGACTTTGCATCTCGTGCCAGCGGGGCAATCCTCGCTGGTCAAATTCCGGTCGAAAAGGGTTCAACAGACCCATTTAGCGCTGACTCGGACGACGATGGAATGCCCGATGGGTGGGAAATATGGTTTGCCCGGTGGAACGTTATTGAAGACGAATGGACTCTTAATCCACTTCAGCCAAGTGACCGATGGCTCGACGCTGATGACGACGGTATGACCAATTGGGAAGAGTACAACCTTATCGATTCTGAATTCTCGGAAACGAACTCCAACCGCTCATCGCCGCAATGGTTTGTAACGACCCTTGGCTCTGCATATGCCTTCCAACAATGGCCATCTTCATCAACCACATTCTCATTTGGTACCTACATGACGCCCGAAC
>JAKUNY010000178.1 GCA_022451765.1 Candidatus Poseidoniaceae archaeon | reverse complement strand
TTTCAAAGAACAGGTTCAAGATACTCTGAGAAGGCATGTACGAGCGATTAATCACCTAACATCGCAGGGTATGTTTTTTTGGGACTACGGTAATGCGTTTCTCCTCGAATCAGGTCGTGCTGGTGCGGATATATTCAACGAAAGCGGTGAGTACAGATATCCTTCCTACGTCGAAGACATCATGGGACCTTTGTGTTTTGATCGAGGTTTTGGACCGTTTCGATGGGTTTGTTCATCTGGTTTGGATTCCGATCTATTAGAAACCGATAAAATTGCAGAGGATGTTTTATCCAAGATGCTCGAAGACGAAAAAGACGTCAATGTACGACAACAAATTCAAGACAATCTCAAGTGGATTCGAGAAGCAGATGCCCATTCTCTTGTCGTGGGGTCAAAAGCCCGCATCCTCTATGCCGATGAACAAGGGCGTTCACGCATAGCATCAGAAATGAATCGTGCAATTGCAGATGGGCGAATCACCGCCCCGGTAATTCTTGGAAGAGATCATCATGATGTAAGTGGGACGGATTCACCCTACCGTGAGACGGCAAATATTCGTGATGGTTCAAAATGGACTGCCGATATGTCAGTACAAAATTTCGTTGGTGATGCAATGCGAGGCGCAACATGGGTTAGTCTCCACAACGGCGGTGGCGTTGGATGGGGTGAGGTTTCCAATGGTGGATTCGGGTTGATGATCGATGGTTCGAGTGACTCAGAACGTCGTCTAAAATCGATGCTTCACTGGGATGTTACGAATGGAGTTGCACGACGCGCATGGGCGAGAAACGAAGGTGCAATTGCATCAATTAAACGAGCAATGGATATCAATCCACAATTAACAGTCACAGTTCCAGAGCTTGTTGATGATGCTATACTTGATAGCCTGATTGGAGATGAATGATGTGAGCAAACGCGTGGTCACATTGGATGGCACAACCTTGAACACACTCGATGTTCACGATGTTGCGCATGAATTCGCAATCGTCCAAGTCGCAGAAGAAGCTATGTTGAAGGTGGCCTTGTCAAGAAAAGTTGTTGACAGAATTGTTGATGGCGATGAAACCGTTTACGGAATTAACACAGGATTTGGCTCTCTTGTTCACACACGAGTCGATCAAGATGAAGCAGAACAATTGCAACTCAATCTCATTCGTTCCCATGCAACGGGTCTAGGGCCAACTCTCTCCAAGGAAGTCGTGCGTGCCATGATGTGCGTTCGATTAAATTCACTGGTAAAGGGCCACTCTGGTGTCCATCCCGATGTTATTCAACAACTTTCTCAATTCCTCAACAACTCTATTCACCCAATTGTACCTCGGATAGGAAGTCTTGGCGCGAGTGGAGATCTTGCACCGTTGTCACATCTCGCATGCGCTCTTGTTGGTGAAGGGCGTGTTGAATTGGACGGTGAGATAATGAATGCAATGGAAGCTATTCGGACGTGCGAAATGGTTCCACTCACACTTCGAGCGAAAGATGGACTCTCGCTCATTAACGGAACGAGTTTGATTGCAGGAATGTTGTCCCTTGCAGTTGAGAAACTTCGTCAATTATTGACCTATGCAGACATCGTTGCTGGCATGTCAATCGATGCAACAGAGTCTACATTGACACCCTTTGGCGAGGAAATTCACAAAGTACGACCTCACTTGGGGCAACTGTTTGTTGCTTCTCGTATGGAATTGATTTTATCTGATTCTACCATACTTACGCACCATGAAGACTGCAACAGAGTCCAAGACCCCTACTCGTTCCGATGCATCCCCCAAGTGCATGGACCTGTGCAAGAGACTCTGCAGAAACTCATGGATACGGTTGCAATTGAATTGAATTCCTCAACCGATAATCCTCTGATTTTCCCGGATGCAGAAAATCCAGGTTCGCATGAGGTTGTCTCCCAAGGCAACTTCCATGCTGAGGTGTTAGCGATTGTGTCTGATACAATGAGTCTTGCTCTGTTTGAATTATCATCCATAAGCGAGCGTCGTATCGATCAGATGCTCGATCCAAGCAGACTCGCTATCCGACCGTTTTTAGCTGAAAACCCCGGCTTGGAATCAGGGTTGATGATTGTGCAATATGCTGCGGCGGCATCACTGGGTGAGTTGCGAGGTCATGCATCACCAAGAACTGCATTTTCAACAACGACTTCAGCAGGTCAGGAGGATCATGTGAGCATGGGTGCAACGGCAAGTTGGAATCTCTTAGAGGCAATACAACGATGCTCAGAGGTCATTGCATGCGAGGCGTTCGTTGCACATAGAGCACTAAAAATAATTGACAAAAAGTCTTCAACATGCATCGAGTCATTCATGCGTTGTATGAACAATGTAATCGAAGAAGGAATGTCTGACAGAAGTACCAGTGATGAAATCATTTCGCTTGCTTCAAATCTAACTCAGTCAACGTGGTTATCAATTGTACAATCTGCAATGACGAACCCTCTGCGTAAATCAATCTGAAAAATACAACGATTCCAACTCGTCGAGTCCCGTCAACTGACGTATTCTGAAGAGAGCAATTGTTCGCTCCTGGCTATCCAAAACATGCTCGAGTACATACCGCTCCAATTCCGTCGCTCTACGAACGTTTTCTTCCAATTCAATGTATTTCGAATACATCTCATCGACGTTTGTGTTGAAAAGAGATGGTTCGATGTCCACGGTATCCAAGCCCATTCGTCTCCATTGAAGTACACGACGTTGCAATATTTGTTTGGAAAAGCCAATACGGGGCAGTTTCGTCAAGAAAACAAGTTTCGGCGTACCATCATCATTGAGATCCATCTCCAACTTGGCATTGTTCACAACCTTGGAAAGTACATCATCCTCTGTGCTATCATGAACATTTTGTCCGTCTTCATTTATTTCAAAAAGGGGTACTTCGCGATAAAATCGGGACATTTCTCTTTCATCAAGACTGTTTGCAGATATTGAAAAATACACAGACCACTCGCTCATCGAGACCCGCTCGGACAATGTGCGGAGCATGGAATGTACAGCATCAAATCCATGAAGTGATATGAGCCATTCCATCCCTTCGAAGTAGATGTTGCCAGCGTTGTTCCGAATACTTGATTCTAGGAAGTGATTGATCTTCTCTAAACTTGGTTCAATCGTGCCTGTGCTTTGGTTTAGCGTCAACCAATAACATTTCATTTCCGAAATATCAAGGAGGTTAATGAGTCTTGACTGGGGATAACGTGAAATGAAGATTTGATCCCGTGCTGCATCTTTTTCGATACGGTCAAATGTTTCTATAAAGGACTCCGTACTTGCCGCTAGGATTGATTGAATCTTACCAGCCATAGAAGCCCCTCTAGCATATCCCTGTTCACGGGGATAAATAGGTTTCATCGTGTAAATGACCATCAATCATTATATCCACTCATGTATTGGTAGATACTGGTGACAAATCATGTCGG
>JAKUNY010000177.1:1807-3488 GCA_022451765.1 Candidatus Poseidoniaceae archaeon | reverse complement strand
CGATCTGCTCCTACAAATCCGAGATACTGAATCATTACTGAAGATTGAATTGACGTATTTTGAAATCACATTTCTCGTAGCCTGCTTGTGTGCGCAGCACAACAACGTCGATTTTTTCATCGTAGAAACCGGCCTTGGCGGACGCTATGATGCCACGAGAATTTTACCTGCTGATGTATGTGTCCTTACCTCATTGAGTCTTGAGCATCGAGATATCTTAGGAGATACACTTGCCGAAATCGCTGCAGAAAAAGCCGCTATTGCTCGACCCGGGAAGGCATTGATTGTTCGTAAAATTCAGGATTCGGATGCAGTGGCCGCCATTGAAAACGAGGTGGAGAATGCTGGACGTCTTGAGTTAGGAGAAACCAAAGAACGCGCTTTTCTCGAATGGGTGGATGTATCCGAGGATACGTCCGCAAGCAATGAAGCGTTCCTTCTTTCGAAAGCGACGTTGGAGTCCATGGAAATTAATGCAGACGAATTGAAGGCATCGATTCAGTCACTGAATTGGCCCGGTCGGTTTCAAGAAATTCCAGCCAACTGGAGTGGGTCGATTCTCTTCGACGCTGCTCACAACCCAAGTGGACTGGCAAAGATCCTCCCACAGTTGCAGCAGAGAACTGCCGAACATCGCTCATGGACGCTTGTGTTTGGGTGCACCCCGCAACACGATTTGTTCACATTCTCTAAGCCCCTAATCGATCTGTGTCGGATGAACCCTCCACAATCCATCATCCTCACTGAACCTCAATTTGGTCGCTACCCAGCCGTCTCGTTGGATACCTTGCAAGGACTCGATTGGCCTGCATCGAGTAAGGTTCATCTCCGCAAAGATGCCAATGAATCGTATGCGTTTTTGAACCAGTATCGCCCTGAGTTTTCGGTCGTTTTAGGTTCGCTGTATCTTGTAGGTGAAATGTTTGATGCAATGGGTTTGTTGGGTACGGAGCATATGGAATTGTTCCCTGCAAAGGCTCAAAGGGATGAAGCATAACGCAGAACTGGTCAAGATGAGTTCAAAGTGGGACGTTCGTTTTCTTGAACTGGCAGACCACATCAGTTCATGGAGCAAGGACCCTTCAACGAAAGTGGGGTGTGTCGTTGTTGGAGCTGACCGAGAGATCCGGTCCACTGGATTCAATGGGTTTCCCAGAGGCATTGATGATTCACTTGAACGTTTGACAGACCGTGAGCAGAAGTACCCTCTGATATGCCACGCTGAAGAAAATGCAATTATGCATGCAGCCCGTATCGGAGTCTCTCTCAAAGATTGCACAGCGTATGTAACATGGCCACCGTGCACACGCTGTGCACGTTCCTTGATTCAGGCTGGTATTGTTGAAGTCGTTTATACTGGAACCAACAACATACCTGAGCGATGGCAAGAAGACTTCATTCGCTCGACAAACATGATGAAAGAAGCAGGTATCAAACTTCGAACAATAGAGTTTGAGTGATTAGCCCCAGAATCGGCGAGTTCGTGCGTACTCGATTTCGGCGTGATGGATTGATTGAAGCAAGCTTTCAGTGTTGTTGTTGTGACCCTTGCGAAGAATCCGCTGGGCCGTTGCTTCGCCAACACCACGAGCCATCAGACACAGGATTGCATGGAACCCATGCGTTCGAAGGAGGGAAGCTTTCCGAATCATCCGATTTCGATCGCTTTCTTCCTCAGAAA
>JAKUNY010000177.1:0-1797 GCA_022451765.1 Candidatus Poseidoniaceae archaeon | reverse complement strand
CCCATTCTTCAAGCATTTTTTCAAGTCCTTCACGAGCACAGACCAGCATTTGTCCCTGGCAGGAAATGCATTCACCGGGTTTCTTTAACTCAGGGTATCGCTCGACACGGAAACGACGAATTGCTTGACACTTTAGGCAACAAAGAACGGCACGCTCGTTCATTAAGCGAAGCCGTAGTTGCGCACGAACAGCTTCATTGTCCCAATTGGGAAGTAACAAATCACGCTGGCTTCGATCAGATAATCCAAGAGGTCCCGTCGGTGTGACAACGACTTCGAGTAATCCGGATTGAATTCCCCGCAGCACATCCTTTGCACCTTGAATGTCCATTCGCTCGTAGTAAAGTTTGTTGAGAACCTCCTCGAGAACGATTGTTCCCCGGTACTTTCGAACCAGAGCGTTGAGGTTGATTTTCCGTGGGTCAACCCCATGTTGAAGGATTCCGAATGTCTTTGCAACTTGCGCAAACCGCCATCGAACCTGACGAGAATTTGGTAACGTAACCGCAAGTAGCCCCTCGATTCCATCTGCAGGCAATTCGTTTAGCCAACCGATAACATCCTCTGGCTCAATGTCTGCCCCTGAGATGTGAATTCGTGTTGCTTCAATCATCAATCCCCCCCATCTTCCCGTCCTTGTTGAGGCCATTGCTAACAACAGGTGCCCAATGGTCTCGTTGATGAGGGTACCCTGACAGATGTTGATCACGAGGGCTTCGGAGCGCCGCTCAATCGTGATTGTCTGTTGGTCTGGAAGCGCTTCAGTTGCATCGATGTGTCGAGTAATTGTGTCAGCGAGTACTCCAATGGCTTCCCCGTCAAGAGGATAGGAGGTCAAAGGAAGGCCATCATGCGAGAGAAGACCAGCAGCATCGATTTTGTCGGTTTGCTTTGCTTCTAGAAGCCCGAAATCTTCCGCGATTAATCGTCGAAGTCGCCCGATGTTTCGTGCAACAATTGCAGGTACAGGGGGCAATTCGCCAACCCAAGTAGGGGCTTCTCCTTGAATCGAGACAGGTGCTACGAGCACCTCGCTTTGCTCAGGATCGGCATCGACAATTGTCCAGGTACGTCCTGCCATCACGAATTGTCTTGTTCGACCGTCTTCCTCTTCTCCACTTCCATTGAGTTCGAGAACAAATGCTTCGTCGACGTTACCGATTGTTCGACGTGTGACCACATCACGGACCCTGTACGATTGCTTGTCTGGAATCATTGAGAGATGATGCTCAACCCAGCGTCGGGTTCGCCCAGCAGACGCAAACCATCCATCCTTGAATTGCTTAGGTACGGGCATTCGCATGCTTTTGTATTCCACGGGGATGTCTTCGTCTGCGACATCGTAACGTGGCAACTCGTCGGGCCAAGAATCTGCATCCGGAATCGCATCTTTCGCAGCGAGATAGAGATGTTTTGGCCATCGATACCAAGGTGTCTCATTCGGATCAAGAGAATAGCGTAAGAGCCATCGGTCGGCTAGAACAGCGAGTGTGTTTTCAGTGTCTTTCCGAGTCCAGTCAGCAAATTGTTCCGTCCGTTCAAAAATTTCATGCACGTCATCGATTCGAACAACCTTGAAACTGTGGGCCATGAGCATGATCTGATTCGCAGCAATGCTGTAGGGACGATTCCTCCATTCAACATCTTCAATCGAACCGAGATGCGAGCGATGCGCAATGACAGCAGATTCTGCGATCCCGTCGGTTTCCCAAGCCAGCAAATGCCCTCGGCCGATTCCCCCAATGCGATGATCTGCACGGCCGCCTCGCTGCAACCTCCGGTCCACAGAACGCGGAC
>JAKUNY010000176.1 GCA_022451765.1 Candidatus Poseidoniaceae archaeon | reverse complement strand
ACGGCCGGTCACTCGATATCGAAGCAGGTCGAATTTCTCTAGAATCCGGTGGTGGTGACGGTTCATTCGGAGTTCGGGTTCTCCAAGATTGCCGGTAGGGCTATGCGCATTTGGTGGATCCGAGTGGTGCAGAGCATGCCGTTTCAGAGGCATGCTCAATTGCGAACGCCAGCCCGAAAATCGATGGTTTTACCTTACCACATTCAGCCAAAGCAACACTCGTTGATGGAATGAGTGATGAAGCAATCCTGAATCTATCTACAGAAGATTTGCTTGTGCAAGGCGATGACATCATCTCTGAAGTAGCATCCCTCGACACCAGGGCGGTTGTCATTGGCGGCGGTATTGGAATCGGTGCTGAAGCGAACGTGATGCTCTCAAGCGAAGGCATAGAAGTTACCGGTATTACAACATCTCATGGCCTTGGTGTGCAAGTTTCCATCGAAGAAAACGGTCAAATGACAAGCTCTTGGGAAAGCTGTTCATCCCGACAACTCATGAAGGGAATACCAACCTGTATCCCAACGGCAGTTGAATGGGCTCAAAAGACACGTGATCCGATATCCGTTGAAAACCAAGCAATTGACACGCCAGTATTAATGACGCCTCAGGGAATAAGCTCTCTGTTTTCCAACATTGTTCGGCCTTCAATTCTTGGCGAGCGAATGGTTCGAAAAGAATCATTCTGGTCTGAAAAAATGAACGAAATTGTACTTGACCCTCATCTTACAATGCTCGACAATCGCAGGCTTGAAGGTGGATTCGCTTCATCCTCCCGAGATGGAGAAGGTGTACCAACATCATGCCATACAATCGTTGAGAATGGTAGACTAAGAAAAATGATATGGTCCACAAGAGATGCTGCAAAGAACGTTGCAGAGGGCCGAATCGACGCAGCGTCGACAACCGGTTCCGCCTCCCGAGGAAGCCACATGACACCTCCAACAACTGGCTGCGGAGACGTGCAACTCATGTCCTCAAACAAATCTCAAACAAGAAACGAATTGATCGAATCAATGGAAAATGGCTACCTTGTTCACAGCGTGATGGGAGCGCATACCGCCAACCCAACAAGCGGTGATTTCTCAGTAACCACAAGCACAATTCTCAAGATTACCGACGGTGAGGTCCAAGGTGCTTTGAAACAAGCAGGTGTATCTGGTAATTTGTTCAAGGCGATTTCCAATGGAGTTTCACTCGGCATGGCTTCAACAAAAAATGGAATTTCAAGTACAGGGAGTAATCACCTCTCAGACATCCTCTTCTCACAAGGAATGCGAATAAATCCCGCCTGAATACATGAGGGTATTGTTTATCACCCCTCGTCATTCTTGGTTGTTACCATGGAGGTCATGGGAGTGTATCGTCTTCACCAATCCGCACAAAAGCCCGTCGCCTGTTCTCCGCACAGGCTCAATCAAAACAAAACGCCTGGCGGAGGTGAACAGATTGAGCGATGAGAATCGTTACAACGATCATATATCAGCTGTATTGCAAGAATGCCCTGGTGTCGACCGAGATGAAGTCCAATCGGCCTTCCAGAAGTACGAAGAGGAATTCTTCATTCCACCCCAGGATGCAATCAGGTCAATAATTCGTCGATTCAAAAGTGAATCGGAGTCCTCCCCTGCAGCGAGCACATCCTTTGGTCAAACCAATCGGCCAACGAGGAAAGTAAATCGGTTGTCAGAATTGAAGGCAGACGATCGCGATATTGAAATCGAAGTCGAAATCGTTTCTCACAACGTGCGAGAACAAATGATTCGTGGTGAATCAAAATCAATTGCTTTTGGTCTCCTCGAAGATGACCCTTGGCAAGAGGGAAATCAAGAACGAAACCGTTGGGAATACAAAGATTGGGGGAACAACAACAACATCACACCTGGTTCTGTTGTACGGATAGAAGGAGCTTCTGTCAATGAGTATCAAGGACGGATGTCACTCAATATCAACCAATCCTCCCGAATCGCTGTCCTACGTGAAGGATCTCGTCCTGTTGTTGAACCAGGCGAGCCAATCGACATATCATCTCTCCCAAGTGACGGATATGTCTGTGTCGTTGGTCGTTTAATGTCTTCACGTGCTGATCAAATACACCGCCGTGATGGAAGTGGAAGCATAGATCTTGTTCGTGGCCGAATTGCAGACGAGTCCGGAGCAATTGGATTCCTGTCCTGGGAACCGTTCGACTACGAATTGGGCTCCTTACTGAAAATCGATGGAGCACAGGTCAAAACCTTCAGAGACACACCTGAATTGAATTTCGGTAGGACAACGAAGATAGAACCGTTCCACGATGCAAACTTCGCTGACACTGAATCGCTCAAACAAGAAATGGTCTCGACAATTAGTACATTGCGAGACGGTTCAAAAGATGTTGAAATTGTTGTCAACATCACATCATGGGAAAAAAGAACCTTCACAAAAGACGGAGAAGAACGCTATCTTTGGTCAGGACAAATTGCAGATCCAACGGGACAGTGCAGAGTTAGCGCATGGACCGACTTGCCAATCGACGATTCTTCTCTTCCAATGACGGTTCGGATTACCGACGCTAGAGTGCGAACCTGGCAAGGCATCCCGGACATCACAATTGACCGTGAGGAACAACTAACAATCCTTGAGGAGGCTCCATGGGAAGGTGACCTTGACCTTGAAAATCTAAAAATTGAGGTGCCATTGAACGAACTCGTATCAGGCCCGAGCCGAGTTGGTATTGCCACACGAGGAACAATCATTTCCGTTCGAGAAGATTCTGGAACAATCATGCGCTGCCCAGAGTGTCGAAGGGTCTTGCGAGAAGGTCAGTGCATCGAGCACGGTGCTGTCGAAGGGAAGGAAGATGTTCGTCTGCGATTGGTTCTTGATGACAACGCTGCGACATGCGCACTGCTCGTGGCAAAGGATGCTGCGCTGGCTCTACTCGCAACCGATCATGCCACCATGGTTGATGAAATTCAAGCAAACGGGTCAATGGCCTATGTCCAGAAAATTCGTGATTTGTTGCTTGGCCGTGAAGTTGACGTCACAGGTCGCATCATCAATGATGGACAAGGGGCGATGATTCTATCCGACGGCGTTGCATACGTCGAATCCGATACCGGATTAATAGCGACTGAACTTCGAGCAAGATGGGGGTTGCAATGATGACGCCGTCACGACAAATTCAACGACAGCCTGCCTGGATAATGCTTGCTTCTGAATTTGGTGAATCAACCCTCAATGAGAAAGGTTCGGGGGAATTTGACCCGACGTTTGTTATTACGAAACTGGGTGCGAAAGTCAACAGGGTTACTGTTTCAGGTCTTGTGGAGCGACTGGAACTTCGAGAAACGAGCAATGGCTCGCAAATGTACCAGGGACAGTTACGCGACCCCTCTGGCCTGCATTTTATCTCACTCGGTGAATAGGCATCTGAATCGATGCGTGAATTCGTCGTTCAATTGCTCGATAAGGTCGAATCCGGAGAACCGATTCTATTGTGCATGACCGCAAAGGCTCGATGG
>JAKUNY010000175.1 GCA_022451765.1 Candidatus Poseidoniaceae archaeon | reverse complement strand
GAGAACGGGTGACATTCTATCTCTTGAATGTTTGGACGGATTTGTAAATTCAGATTATGGAGTTCCTACAGGGGGAAGTGTGATGTGTTTGAGTCATGGTTTGATTGAAGTTGAGGGTGATGTTGTCACCAAAGTAATTCAGAGGGGCTGGAGGATAATCGTTGATAGTGATGTTGATTTGATCAGAGAATGAACCGCCCGAATTGTTGGCCCAGATGGTGTATTTCACAGCTGTCGTTTGCAAGGATTCAGGTGTTCCTGATATCGCACCTGTTGCAGTGTTAAACGTAATTCCAGATGGTAGGGTCGGATTGATTCCCCAAGACGTTGCTGAACCACCTGTTGTGGATGGTGCGGTCGTTGTCATGGTATGATACAGCGTCAGCGTAATGTTCTCTGAAGCATATGTGATGGCCGATACACCCACATCGTTGATGGTGATGTTGACCGTTGTTGATTTTGAACCAGCTGAGTTGTTGGCCCAGATGGTGAAGACGGCACCTGCTTCAACTACACTAGGCGTGCCCGAAATGGTTCCATTGCTGTTATCGAAATTGAGACCAGAAGGCAGGGTTGCATTGATCTCCCACGAAGTCACACTTCCCGATGTGCTCACATTGGAGAAGGATGGAGATACCGAGGCGATTGCACTGCCTTTGGTTGCTGTGATGTTCGAATAACTGATGTTACCTGGAGTACCCGTGATGTGGAGGGTGAACGTGCCTTGCGTCGTGGTACCGAGGGCTGTCACCGTCACTGTAAACGTGGTGTTAGCGATGGTTTCAGTGGGCGTACCTGAGATGGTACCGTTCCGCCAATTCATGGTAAGGCCATCGGGGAGCATTGGTGAAATGTCATAGATTGGTAGAGCCGTCAGGCCTTGTCCTGAACCCTTCACCGTGGTCAATTGAAGATCACTGAAACCTGGAGCGATGTTTGGAATGAAGATGTCATCATTCGCATCAATCGTCATATCGCTTCCCCAACCACCGTATCCAGCAATCATTGCCGCTGATGACCAAGAGCCTGAAGCGTTCGTCATGTACATCACGTCCTTTTGCGTGTTTCCAAGATGATACGAAATGTGCACAGCATCGTTTGAGTCAACATCGACCGTTGGCCAATGGGCGCTTCCTCCGGAGAGCCCTGTTTGTTCCGTCCAGCTTCCAAGCGTACCAGAATGCAAGTAGATTCGCTTGTTGTTAACAAACTGTGATACAATGTGGATTGTGTTTTGTGAGTCGATAACAATGTCAGGGGTGTTCCCGACGTTGAGCGTACTGGCAACTGTTTCGTTCTGCCACACACCATCCATTCGACTTGATAGTCGCAGATCACTGCATCCATTATCACAGTAGTAAGCGACATGGAGGTTGCCATCGCTGTCCATGGCCATGACAGGATCGTGTCCCTCGTCGTTCGAGGTGTTGGTGATGGTTTCATTGACCCAAGAACCGCTTTCATTGGTGTGGTATTGCAAATCGCGATAGGTGTTGTCGTTGATGGTTGTAACAATGTGAACGGCATTGGAAATCGGATGAACGACGATGGCTGTGCCTCTTCCCCCATCGTTGTCATAGGTTGAGCTTCCAAGCGTGGTCAAGACCCATGCCCCTGAGGCGTTGGTCGCATAGCGCAACTTGTCGTTGACATCATCAATGTAGGCGATGTGCAAGGCTCCATCTCGGTCAATTGCCACCGATGGATGATACCCAGTATTCGTACCGTTGTCGATGATTGTCTCACTCCAAGTACCTCCCCATTGGTAGAGTAAGCCGAGGCTGTATGTACTGGCGCCAGAATCATTGCGAGCATAGACAACAGCCATTTCACCACGTTCACCAGAATCTGTCGCCAACCAATGTGAACTTCCTCCAGGTGCTACGTAATTGTTCAACAGGGCCGTAGTCGTGTTGCTGACACCTGACGTCCAACCGTAATTGCTGATCGAATGCGTGTAGGACATCGTGATGTTCGATAGCGCGCTGTTGACGGAACCTTCACGGTTGGTCGGTGTGATGGTCAATGCTCCACCGTAGGAGCGGATGACGAGGTAGATAAGACCCACATCGCTACCGCCGGTATTGGTTCCCGTAATCGTGTAGAAGACACCATTATCGGTGGCATTCGGCGTTCCTGAAATGACACACGTCGAACTGAGCGTTATGCCGGAAGGAAGCGATGGTGAACTGCTGCATGAGGTTGGCAATCCACTACCGGTCACCATTGTCGGATTGATTGCATTCATGGTTTGATTGAGATAGAGCACAACTGGATGGAAGCCACCACTGCTCGCACCTCCATAGTAGAAGTTTGGAGCTGGATCGTTCACGGTAAAGGTGATGATGGTGGAATTTGAACCAGCGGAATTGTTGGCCCATATCGTATAACTGGTCGCTGCAGTCACCGTATCTGGTGTACCCCAAATGCTACCGTTGCTGGTTCCAAAAGAGAGACCTGAGGGTAAGGTGGCGTTGATGGCCCATGTTGTAACTTGGCCACCAACGTTGATCGGGTTGAGCGTGCTGATGGTCGAATCCTTGGTGTAGGTATAGGTGGAAGACGAATAGGAGATGTCTGGTGCATTCAAACCGACTTCAAGCCAAATTTGGCCGCTGTAAGATGTCCCAGAAACGTTGGCCCATACCGTGTAGGTGGCGTTACTGGCTGTGACAGTTGGCGTGCCCGTGATGGTGCACGTACCAGCGGTCAGGCTGAGCCCGGTTGGAAGTGAAGGTGAGATTGCACAGGTTGCGCCACTCACAGATCCAGAATCCCATTCCCAGGTGATATCGGTGCCAATCGAGGTGTTTCGAGTAATGTAAGCGCCTTCAGCGCTTGGGGTCAGCGTCCAGTTGAGACCGAGCGTGAAGGTGGTGCTGCTTGAGCCACCACTGTTGTTGGCATAGACGGTGTAGGTGGCGTTGGTAAGCAAACCAGACGGCGTGCCCCAGATGCTGCCGTTGGTGCTGCCGAAGTTGAGTCCAGATGGGAGCGAAGGCACGATGACCCAAGAAGTGACTGTGCCACCCGTGTTGGTTGGGGTAACCGTTGTCATGGTCCGGTCGTTGGAAACCTCGACAGTAGAAGGATAGGACACAGAAGCAACTTCATCGTTGATGGTGATGTTCATCTGGGTTGAGGTTGATCCACCTGAATTGTTGGCCCAAATGGTGTACGTCACGGACGTTGTTTGCAGGATTGAAGGTGTTCCACTGATGGCGCCGGTGGTTGAACTGAAACTCAAGCCGTTCGGAATTGAAGGACTGATTTCCCAGCTTGTAACGCTTCCACCGCTGATGGCTGGCGTTGTTGTTGTCATCGCCGTTCCTTACTCAAGAACCAAGTCATGTGAGGAATAGACAATCGTGTTTGGAGCAACATCGTTGATGGTCACGGTGACGTATGCAACAGATGAACCGCCCGAGGTGTTCGCCCAAATGGTGTATTGGGTTCTGGAGAGGACGATGCTTGGCGTTCAACTTATCTCCCCATTTGCAGAATTGAAAGTAAAGGCAGAACTAGGT
>JAKUNY010000174.1 GCA_022451765.1 Candidatus Poseidoniaceae archaeon | reverse complement strand
CGCCTTGTGGAGAGCTTCGTCAGTGATGCCAAGCAATTCAGCCAGAACCCCGACATAAACGATGTTGGTCACGAGTTTCGCCAGCTTTGGGCTGAGCGAACGAGCAAGTTTTGTCATGGGTACGGGTTAAGAAACGACATCTTCTCGGTCCATAGGCATCTTTGAGTCCATGTTCCATATGACCACCGATCCGGGCTCAAGCGCAGCCAAATCATCGACCCATGTCGCCTTGTTGACGAGGACTTGGATGTGCGTTCGGTCACCGGGTGCTTGGTATCCTTCATCCGAGAGTCGAACGATGTACCACGTCGGCAAACCGGAGATGTTGGAAGGGAAGAGGTTCTTCCCAGATACAGGGACACCCATGTCGAAGAGAGATTGCAAAAGAATCAGGTTGGCTGACTGTGATCCGGTTCCGTTAGCGGTTGCGATGTTGATGGTGAAGTCGTTGGCGATGGTGTCCATCTATTGTGTCTCCTTAGGCTCTGCGACGGGAGTCGCGGCCTCTTGATTTACGCCCATCGCTTTCATCACTTCAATATGTTGTAGTAAAAACCTCATCATTCCTATCCGTGAAGGTCAAAAATAGAGGCGGTTCTCGGTAACCATGGCGGACGATGCATTGAGCGAGGCTTGGGAAAAAGCAGCGAAGGACATCACGAAAGGTAAGAATGAGGGTCCACTCCAAACACTACGGGCAGCGGACCCCCAGGCAAGCGACCCAATGACCGCACGATTGGTCGGTGAAGCAACGTGGAACATCGCCAAAGCAAACGATTCAAAATCCGACTATCGAAAAGCCGCTATGTTCCTGCGAGAAGCAAGTAAGAAAAACCCCAAGGACAAAAAAACCAGCTCTCTTTACAACAAACTCCTCAATGAAATGCAGGAAAAGCGCATATCTGAAACCGTTATTCCTCGAATGTTCAACAACGGAGGGCCGACACCCGCTGGAATGTTTGCAATATTCGGAGGCTTCCTCCTCGTTCTTGGAATGATCACGATTGCAAACTCAGAATCCACCACAACCGATTATGTTGAATTGAATTTGTCATGGACTGAGAACGGAGCATCAAAAACCGGAACCGTCTCGATCGAACTCTACCCAAACGACGCTCCAGCGCATGCTGAGAACTTCAAACAACTCGTGATTCAAGGAAAGTATGATGGCACGCAATTCCATCGAGTCATCGATGATTTCATGATTCAAGGTGGCGACTTTACCAACGGGGACGGAACGGGCGGCCATGCTGTTATTTGGGACGGGTATTGTAACGGACAAGCAATGGAAAACTCTGCTGATTGTGCTTCAACTGGTTGGACATTAGGCGATGAGGCAGATAATGGCTTACTGCACGAAGTTTGTACGATATCAATGGCAAAGACAAACTCACCTCACACAGGAGGTAGTCAGTTCTTCTTGATACCAGAAGATAGTACGCCTTCTCACCTCGACGGAATACACACCGTTTTCGGTAAGGTTACTTCAGGTTGTGAGCATGTCACTGCTATTAGCCAAGTCGCAGTCGGTGGCTCACAGAACTCAACACCTGTTAATGATGTAACAATTGAATCAACTAACTTTGTCGGATCAGAAGAAGTTGACTCATGGTACAAGTTCTGGTAGGTAACGCTCAGAGAACAGAATAGCACGGTTGATTAGGGGGGCGCGAGTCCGCTATACCATGAGCGAATTGGACCCGTTTTTAGCGAAGCGAGAACTCGAGGTCGGTGGTGCATACTATGCGCTTTCTGCACTTGATGATGCCGGAATTTCCACCAAGCATCTCCCGTATTCAATCCGAGTGTTGTTGGAAGGCGCACTACGCAACTGCGATGGGTTCTTGATTCGAGAAGAGGATGTCAAAGCCATTGCTGGATGGCAAGCCGATGGCGAACGTGGTGAAATTCCGTTTCGGCCTTCCCGAGTCATTCTTCAGGATTTTACAGGCGTTCCAGCGGTCGTTGACCTGGCTGCTCTTCGTGATGCTATGGTCCAGATGGGGGGTGATCCAGAAAAGGTCAATCCCCAAGTTCCAGTCGACCTTGTCATCGACCATTCTGTGCAAGTTGACATTTCTGGAGCAAACCCAGATGCATTAAAACTCAACCTTGACATTGAATATCATCGCAACATGGAGCGCTACACATTCCTCAAATGGGGGCAACAATCCCTCGACAATTTCCAGGCGGTTCCGCCATCTCGAGGAATCGTCCATCAAGTCAATCTTGAATTCTTAGCCAGTGTTGCTCGCACAGAGAACAATATTTGGCTCGCTGACACCCTCGTTGGAACTGATTCTCACACCACAATGGTCAACGGTCTTGGTGTGCTTGGATGGGGAGTTGGTGGAATCGAAGCAGAAGCCGTCATGCTCGGTCAACCGATTTACATGCTTTCTCCTGACGTTGTAGGCGTTCGATTGACCGGTTCGCTCAACGATGGAGTTACTGCAACAGACATGACGCTGAGAATCGTCGAAATGCTTCGAGAGCACGGTGTGGTCGGAAAATTTGTTGAATTCTTTGGCCAAGGGATGGCTGCATTGTCACTTGCGGACCGTGCAACAATTGCTAACATGGCGCCAGAGTACGGTGCAACCTGTGGATTCTTTCCCGTTGACGAGCGCACCATTGAGTACCTCCGGTTGACGGGTCGCAAAGAAGAAGCCCTCGCAGGCGTTGAGGCTTTTTCCAAGGCGCAAGGACTCTGGTACAACGCAAGCGATGCAGAAAAAACCTACACCGATGTTTTGGAGCTGGATTTGGGTACAATTCTTCCCGCACTTGCAGGTCCGATGCGACCTCATGATCGTGTTGATTTGAAAGACATGAAATCTCATTTTGTGCAGTCGCTCACCAACGACCTCGGTTTCCAAGGTCATGGATTGGATGAATCCGAACTCAACAATGGAGCCATTGTTGAACGCGATGGAGAAATTTACGACTTGAATCATGGTGACGTCGTGATTGCAGCTATAACGTCATGTACGAACACCTCAAATCCAGACGTCATGCTTGCTGCAGGACTCCTTGCTCGTAAAGCACGCTCGTTTGGGCTTGAAGTCAAGCCTTGGGTTCGGACGTCCCTTGCTCCTGGAAGCAGAGTGGTGACTGAATACTACGAAGCAACCGGACTCCAGGACGATTTGAACGCGCTCGGATTCAACGTCGTTGGGTATGGATGCACGACATGCATTGGAAATTCGGGGCCACTGCCTGAGGAAGTCGATGCTGCAATCGATGAAGCAAACCTTGTTGTCGGAAGCGTTCTGTCAGGAAACCGAAATTTCGAAGGACGAGTTCATGGAAAAGTCAAGGCATCGTACCTTGCATCACCTCCGCTTGTTGTTGCATATGCGCTCGCAGGCACCCTCGAAATCGACCTTACAACCGAACCGATTGGACATGCAGCCGATGGCTCGCCTGTCATGCTTTCAGATCTGTGGCCATCAACTGCTGAAATCGAGGAGGCACGTTCCGCCATCACGCCAGAGATGTTCACACAACGTTATGAAAATGATCAACTCGAATCTTACCGTACGTGACATGTACGGTCTGTCTCAGGTCTCACGTATCATGTCGAGAGCTACGTCGGGTACGCTTCGTGAGT
>JAKUNY010000173.1 GCA_022451765.1 Candidatus Poseidoniaceae archaeon | reverse complement strand
TGAATTCATAGATTGCCCTCGAATCGGCAACGAATAATGCATTGTACATCGAACAGGCGGCTGGGCGTATTGACGGATTAACTCTGACTGGAAATCACAGTGGAATCTACTGGGATGCCGACCACAACGGCAACTTTCCTTCCACTTTGAGCAACACTGAATTTCGTGGAACTGATTGCCTTAAACTCATCAATCACCCTGATTTAGGCGGTTATGGAAATACGATTGGAAACAATTGTAGTGGACGCATTTGGGTTGAAAACTCTGATGTAAACCTCTCGAATTTAGGTGATGCGACTGGAGCACATGTACTGGATTTAGACGCCTCCTCAGTAATGCATTTACATCAACCGAGCAACATCGATTTATCCATCGCAAACATTCCCTCCGGAGCGATCATCGATGTTGCTTGGGATGTTACAGTTTGGGTTGTGAACAATCAGTCGAATGGTGTTCCGAATGCATATGCAAACGTGAGTTTCACTCAGTTTGAGCCATCGGTATCTGAATTTACCAACGATCTAGGTCAAGTGCTTCTATCAGATTTTATTGGCCAGCGTTGGACAAATACTGGAGCATCTGCAATCAATGATGCAACCGTTGATTGTGGGTATGACAGCAAGAGCAATTCAACGTCGGTCAGTTTGGACGATGACAAAATCATGTACTGCCGACTTGAATTGGACAATCAACCTCCATTCTTGTACTGGACTTCACCGATGGATGGCGAAGTGTTCACTTCACAAGGAGAGGTGATGTTCGACGCGCAGGAGTCTTGGGATTTGGACGATGATGAACTTACACTTACGTTCACTTCATCGCTTGATGGTGTAATTTCCTCAGCAATAGGTACGGTTCCTTTTTCCGCAAACGACGGAGTTTCAGGTTTTGCTCTTAGCGACGGAATACATGATTTAACGCTGGAAGTTTGTGATAACGCAGGCCATTGCGTATCGGAAACACGTACCATCGAATTGACAAATCTCGCTCCAGAACTCAACGTATCGTTTGAACCAGCGCTCACACAGTGGAACGAACTTATCATGACCAAAACCTGTACGGTGACGATCAATACCTCAGGGACACTTGACCCCGAAGGCGACGAATTTGCATGCAGAATTACCTTCGGGAGTTACAGCCGGCAAGCACCTGCGTGGGACAATCAATGGAGTTGTCCCGAACATCTAACTTACACGTTCGATCATTTTTCCGATGATCCCCCAGCATAGTTCTTCTTGAACGTCGTTGCATGGGACGAGGTTGGAAACAATGCAACCTACACCGTCGAAGTGAAACTGTACAATGAGATGCCGACTGCTGCTTTCACGCTTGAGCGCAATGGAACGGCAAGCGAAGATGGGATTTTCTTCAACGGAAGCAGTTCAGCCGACCCTGAGAACAATCCAGTTTCGTTTGAGTGGTGGTCGAACGTAGATGGGACGCTCATGGTTGGTCAAGGCATTGAGAACATCTCTTGGCATGGCCATCTGTCTCGTGGCGTTCACCAAATTGAGTTGCGGATCACCGACGATCGTATGGATCATGGGGGCCAAATGTCGGTTGTTTCTCAATTGATTACAGTCGATAATTCCGCACCACGAGCTGTTATCGAAGAATTGGCCTTGTTCGATGACCTTGACTCGTCCGTTCTCATTCCGTTCAGTGCCAATGGAAGTGGTGACTTTGATTCAGCGTGCTTCACATTCCCAGCCGATGGAGCGTGGCACTGTGCAGCAAACGAACCTGCAGCAGGCTCTGAGTTCTTGCAAATCGATTGGTCGAGCAGCCTTGACGGACGACTAACGCCAGAAGACGAGGATTTCCTTACGTTTGAGACTCGGCTCTCTTCAGGCGTTCACGACATCACACTCACGCTGAACGATGGGATCAATCCGGATGTAACGGCAACAAGAACGCTCACAGTTGCCGAATCCGCACCAATTCTCGTTCTGGATTCGCCAGTAAACGGCAGTCAATTTGCATCGAGCGACTCGATTGTCATCGATGCTCGAAACAGCGTTGATTACGATGAGGATGAATTTACACTGACCTTGCGAAGTTACGATGACGCATCATCAACCTACATCCCTATCCTGGCCGACGTATCAACGAGCTCTGTCCATGAGGTACAATTGGATGCTGGCGTTCGTGACCTGCAAATTGAACTGGTGGATGCAACAGGAAAATCACGCATTGAATCATTGGAATTGCTCATTGTGCCAAGCGATCCCGAAGCTGTGATTGTTTCACCAGCAAATCTCGAATCCGTTGACCCTGGTGCAACCATCGTCTTCGAAGGCGCTTCATCTGATGCAGATGATGACCTTGTAACAAGAGAATGGCGCCTTCACGCGCCAGGTCTACAAACAAGTGTATTGAGCACACAATCGACCTTCACGCAAGTCTTCGCTCCTGGTTCACATCACGTTTCGTTGTACGTACAGGATGCTCGTGGTGCTTCCTCAGAACAACACATCAACTTCACAGTCCGCTCGAGCCTCCCCGAATTGGTTCAAACCAGTTTGGAACTGTCTCAAACCGAGTTTGTTTCCGATGAGCGAGTTACGCTTGATGTGTCTGTGCAGTTGGTCGATGCTGATGGTACGACCGACGATGTTCGCGTCGATATTGTCCACAACATTCAGACATGGACGTTCAATCTCAGCGATGATGAAGGCGATGGCATTTGGACAGGATCGCTCCAATTCCAACCCTCGGGTGTTGGACAACCTAGTTTCAAGGTCATAGCGACCGATGGTGATGTCTATTCAGCGAGCGTCGATATTCTCTACACACCACTCAAGGTTGTTGAAGAAGATGGGGGAGGCTTCATGTCGACAGGTGTTCTCGTTGGAGCAGTTGCTCTTGCTGTCATCGTTGCTCTGCTTCTTGCACTACAACGCCGAAGGGCAACGGCTGAAGAAATGAAACTTATCGACTCCTGGGGAGTTTTTGGTGATGGGTTGGTCGACGAGGAGAACCCTGAGGAGGAGTCCTCCGAAGACGAAAAATTGGATTGGGACAATGTGTGACACGGGCAATAATCTCAGTGCAAAAGTGTAATAAGTTAACCACGATGGTTCTAAAACATGAGAAAAGCACTTGCTGCCCTACTTGTTGGATTGATGATTGCAACGACACTGCCTGCGAATGTCGCTGCTGATGAACCTGAACCCATTGCCTGGGGCGTTGAATACGATTACTCGAACATCAACGGTGACATTGCCTCAATGATTGGAATTGACTTGCAAGAAGTCTTCCATGAGGTCATGGCTGCTGGTGATGATTCAGGCATTGATATGCTGATTGGAAGCGTAACTAGCGGTTCCACAACCATTGTCTTTGAACAGTACGATGGCCCAATGACCACGCTCGATGTTGACGGAACTCCGATGGATTTCTCAACAAAAATGACAGAATTAACTGTACGCCACGGCGTTTTAGATGATTTCGCTGTTCACTCTGAATGGAGTGACTCCTATGGAGGAATTGACCTAACGATTGGGTATGCTGCAGAGCAACTGTTCAACGCCGATGTACTCTACACTGAGTACTTCGATGCGAACATGGGTCTCCATGGAATGGACATGCAAATGGATGTCGAAGCAATGATCC
>JAKUNY010000172.1 GCA_022451765.1 Candidatus Poseidoniaceae archaeon | reverse complement strand
GCAGTGACTTCAATCGCAGATTCCCTGGACAAGGCACGTGATTTGTCCTACCTGAGACTTGCGAACATCACCCTCGAAGGCTCGCATCACAGAACGGACATTGGTTATCGTGCATTGTAACCTTAGAATTCAATGACGTCCCTCGATTTTCTCCCCCTCTTCATCGTCATGGTTAAAAGAGGGTCGAAAGTGGCCAAAATGCTCCAGCCATGCTGCTGTCGAGCAATCCTATGAGGGAAAAACATGGAAAAGGTATCAACGACCTCGCAACGCCCCGCTTTTGGTTGGCTTATTGCCCCACTTGCGGTGCTGATTGCAACATTAGCAAACTACGTCGATGGACTCATGTCGATCGACGTCGAATTGAACAGCGACATGATGACGCCAATCATCATGACAGGTGTGGCCGGTCTACTGGCCGTCACGCCTCGAATCCTCCGTCAATTAGCTATCCTTCCAGAGTCGATTTCTCAAACACAAATCTCCCTCGCTGTGTTTGTTCTCGCTCTTGTTGGTGCCGGAGTTGCAGAGTCACAAACCGACGGATTCGTTGGTTTCACGTTCCTCGTGGTGCTCTTTGGCGGATATCTGCTGGATACTCGTGAACGATACGAATGGATGACCATGCTTGTCTTTGCTGGTGTCGGTGTACACGCTGCACTTGACATAGCAAGCGCAGTTTACTACGACGGATTCGTACCTGCGACTGGCGATGAACCAGCAAAGTATCTGCCAGATGCTTACCTTCCGTTCGAATACTTATTCACGGGTGGCCAGGCCTACAGTGTCTCGACCTTCCAAGAAACCGCTCTAGGCTTCGTCTTCTTCACGTGGTTCACCGTGTTCCCGATCATCGGTCTTCTCGTCGGTGTGGCTGGGCGTGGCTTCCTCAGCCCTGCGGGCGACAAGGGATGGTTTTCTTTCAGCACTGTTGAAGGTGGATGGAACCGCAACGCGCTTCCATTGCAGATTGCTTTGTTCATTTGGGCTGCTGCCCACATGGCAACTATCTGGCATTTTGATCAAGGGTCGAGTGCAGAGCGCCTCCGGCTCGGAGGAATTGCTGAGATTCAGGCCAACGGGTTCGGTGGGTACTACTCCGAACTCTTGACGGGGATTGTCGCCATTATCGTATCAGGCATGGTCGCAGAGCGCTGGTTTACTCGCGCCATGACCCTCTCATCGTTGTGGGGCCTGTACCTCATCGGTTCTTGGTATGAACAAGGGTTCTGGACGAACGAGACATTCGCAGAATCGTGGGCTCCGCTTATATGGCTTGCAATTACATTCTTCTTGGGTGTAGCAATATCAATGATTTGAAATCACGAAAAATACGGTGGTTGGTCAAACCGTGAGGAGCACCGACCTAGTGGAGCGCGCCAGTTCTGGAACGCTCACTGGGCAAGTCTCCTGACAGTCGTAGCATTCCTTGTTGGATTCGTCATACGAATTCAATGGTATGCTGTGCCATCCATGCACTCCATGGGCACGGACGGCTTCGACATGACCGGAGGTTCTGACCCGTGGTACATGAAGCGAGTTGTGGATTACATCCTTGCACAAAATGCTCATCTCATCGTCGATGCGGATCGATTTTATCCAGTTGGAGGTATCAATACACGTCCACCTTTGTTCTCTTGGAGCCTCGCCATCGGTGCTATGATTCTCCAGCCGTTCCTCGGTGATGACGCAGTTTGGTGGAGCATGCTCGCTTTGCCTGCTGTTTACGGTGCTTTGACCAGCTTGCCTGTTGCTTCAATCGCTCGAGACCACTTTGGAAAGGCAGCTGGTGTTATCGCTGCTTGGCTCATTGCGTTCATGCCCGCTCACGTAACACACTCAACTTGGGGACTTGCAGACCACGATTCATTCGTTATGCTTTTCATTGTCCTCGGGTTTATGTTCTACTTGCGTGCAGTCAAGTATGCCGGTTCAGAACGCTTGGTTCGGACCACATCGATTCGACCACTCGATCTGCTTCGAGCAATGGGGGCTGTTGCTGAGCAACGAAAGTACGCCATGTCCAATGCAGTACTCGCAGGTGTAGCATTCGCTACGGCCAGTCTGGGCTGGAAAGGGTTCGTCGTAGGGCCTGCAATCTTGTTCCTTGCGTACGCTGCTCAAGTAGCCATCAACATGTTCCGACGTCGTGACTCAACCATCTTGAGCACGTTGTTCTTGACAATGTTGTTGACCAATTTCTTGATTGCGCTGCCGTTCTATGCGCACCCACAACTGAATTTGGTGCTGGACGGAACCGGCCTTCAACCGTTCCTTTTCATCCTCTTGTTCACCGTTGTCATCATGCTCATTACAACTGGATTCCGTGACAAGCCTTGGTTGCTCGTTCTTGGAACACTTGCAGTGGGAGCGACCGTCTTCCTCGCTTCGCTTTATGTTCTGAAGCTTGCAAACCTCAGCAATGCGTGGGACGTTTTGTTCACAGGAAGTGGATACTTCACCAAGACCAAGATTTTCGGCACTGTCGCTGAAGCAAATGCACCAGACCGTGGATACATGTTTGCGAGTTTTGGTCCAATTGTCTTCGTGTTCGCTCTCGTCGTAGGCCTCACATCGTTGTGGAGAACGTTTAGCCAGCGCAGTCAAATTTCATTGGTCTTCGCAGTTTGGATGTTCACTGCCTCCTACATGTCCTGGACAGCAGCTCGTTTCCTCTTCAACGCCACCCCTGTCGTTGCAGTTATGGGAGCCGCAGGTATTGTCGGCTTCTGGAAGTGGGCTGAGTGGGACAAACTTGTTCGAAGTTGGCGACGTGCAGGAATTCGGACTCCGTCAGATCGAATTGCTGGAGCACGCCGTGCTGTTTGGCGAACACCTTCCTTTTCCGCAGTTGTTCTCGTTCTTATCATGCTCTCAGGCCAGCAACTCACGTACGGTCTTGATTCTGCAATTCCAAGCAACTCACCTGCTGAAGGCGACTTGGACGAATCGATTTACAACACAGTTCCTGACATCATGCGATGGGATGGGCTTGGAGTCTCAATCCTTGACAGTCGCGACTACGAGGCATTCAATGGACGTGCCTACATGGGCTCGTTTGGAAGCCCGTTTAACGGCCAAAACTGGAATACTGCCCATGAATGGCTAGCCGAACAAGACAAGTACCACGATGGCGTTACAGACAAATCTGGATGCGATGAAGAAAACGGTATATGGAACGGCAGTGTCTGTGAAATGAAGTTCAGTGACAAGCCTGCCTTTGTTTCTTGGTGGGACTATGGATTCCAAGCGCTTAACACAGGCGAGCATCCGTCAGTTTCCGACAACTTCCAAAGTGGAATTCCTGCTTCAGGTAACATGCTATTGGCACGTAGCCAAACCGACTTGGTGGCTATGTTTATCCGACAACTTGCGTTTGCAGACGTTTCATACAGCATTGCAAACACAGGAGAAAAAGCATTCACTCCAGCGTTTGAAAGAACTCTCCAAAGCCACATGAACGATGATGCACAGTTCACTGAAATTGAGTTCATCATGAATCTCGAAAACAGAGACAGAGATGTCATGTCGGACTTTGTTGTTGCGCACTCGTTTGAGGTCTTCAAGAACAAAGGGGACACATTCATGAGTCGCGGATATCAACTTGATGCAAATGGAATTCCTGATGAATCCGGCGGTCTGTATTACAGAGTTTGGGATGAGGG
>JAKUNY010000171.1 GCA_022451765.1 Candidatus Poseidoniaceae archaeon | reverse complement strand
AAGGTAGATACGGGGATCATCCCAAAGGTGCATGAAGTATGCACCGATTCCGAACCCTTTGACGATACCAACAACGATGAGGATGCCCCATATCGTTGTTAGCGTGAACAGTTCCTCAAAGAAAACAGCTCCAACTTCGAAGAACGTGAAGATCATCAAAACGATGAAGTTCCAGAAATAGATGTCTTTGCCCATGATCAGTTTGTGTTCGCCCATAATTTCACCTCAATACAAATAGAATGCTGGGAAGATAACGACCCATGCCAAATCAACAAAGTGCCAGTAGAGACCGAAGTATTCGATTCCTTGGGCGTTTTCCTCGTTCCATTCAACCGTGTCTGCTTTGAAGATCATGTAGAGCATGACCAACAACCCTGCGAAGACGTGCACGCCGTGTGCGCCGGTTGCAACGTAGAAGATTGAACCCTGTTCTGTTCCGATGGTGAAGCCTTCTGCAATCAGATGACTCCACTCAACCAGCTTGAGAACAATGAACATCGTACCCAATGCCAGAGTGATGATGAGGTAGTTACGAATGGCAGCCTTCTTGGTTGGCATCAGTTTGCCGAGAGGACCAGAAGGCACCTTGTAGTCGTGAGATTTTGCAACCTTCAGTGCTAAAACGATGGTGTAGGATGAGATGATTAGGGCAAAGGTGTTGACTGCGCCCGGCAGCATGGTCCAGAAATCGCCAACGGATTCTCCAAATTTGTCGAGTTTTGCACCACTTGGTCGGAGGTAGTCCGAAGCGGTGAGTACCACACTCTCTCCGGTTTCGAGTGAACACTTGCCATCATCGAGCGCCCATTTTGTGCACCACTCTGTACGCATTCGAAGGTACGAAGAAAAGAAGGTAGCGAAGACCATGACTTCGGACATCAAGAAGACCCAGATACCTGCTTTGCGGATGTGCTGTCCTGCAAATGGGTCAGAGGTTGCTAACTGTTCACCGTAGCCATTGAACGGGAGATCCTCACGCCACCAGTTAGCGACACCAACGGTTACTACGGTGAGTCCGATCATTGAAATTGACATGTCACCGATCGTGCCTTTCGCGCTTCCCATCATTAGGCCGTGGAGGCCGTCTGCAAAGTCAGGGAACCCAAGAAGGAAGAGATGACTTCCTTGTGAGATGATAATCGGTGAGGCCGACCCGTGATGTTCATGTTCGTCGTGACCATGATGTTCGTCATGTTCCTCGTCAGCTCGAGAGGAATTCATGATTCCACTGATGGAGAGGAAGGCTGCAAAGATTATTCCGACAAAGAGAATTGCTAAACCAGCCACTCGATACGTGAGGTAGGAGAGGTGTGCGTCCGTTTTGTCGTTGTATGCATTTCCGTATGCGACGAAGAGCGGTTCACTCTCATCACCACTGGTAATGTTTCCATTATCAACTGCTTTTGAATAGTTATACTTAGCAGAATCGTAATCAGCCTCCTCATCCATCCAGACATCATGCTTTGCATTGGCGACGACGACACCGAGACCGACGTAGGAGACAACGGAAAGACCGAGAATCATGCCAGCCATCAACACAGCTCGCATCCAAACGGCGTTCTTCACGTCGCTGCCTCCGCCGCCCATCAAATCTCCTCCCCAGTTGTGGAGAGGACAGCAGCACTCACGACGGTGGATTTCTTGGCTGCGTCACCTTTCTTCTTTCCTTTCCATAACTTTTCTTTCATCGAATTCTCGGCATGATGGCCGTAGATTTCGTTCATGTCACGTTGTGTTGGAATGACGTGGAAGGAAGGCGTAGGTGGTGGTGAAGTGGTCGACCATTCAAGTGACCAACCGCCCCATGGGTCCTTACCTGCCTTTTCTCCGTTCTTTCCGGAGTAGATGATGTTCCAGACGAGGAGAAGTTGACTCAGTCCGAAGATGAAAGCGAAGATCGTGATTGCCATGTTGTACTCCGCAAACCCACTTTCGACGGTGTAGGAGTGTGTTCTTCGAGGCATTCCTTGGATTCCGAGGGCGTGCATTGGCCAGAAGGCTGCATTGTAGGATGCAAACCCAATCAGGAAGTGCCAAAGTCCGAGCGTTTCATTGAGCTTACGACCGGTCGCCTTGGGGTACCAGTAGTAGATACCGGAGAACAGTGCGAACACTGTACCGCCAATGAATACATAGTGGAAGTGGGCAACAACGAAGTAGGAATCGTGGAAGTGTGTATCAAGACCTGCAACTGGGAAGAACATACCTGAAATACCACCAAGTGTGAAGGTGATAAGGAATCCAAGCGACCAAAGCGTGTGGGTTTTCATGACCAGTGACCCGCCCCAAAGCGTCATCAACCAGTTGAAGATTTTCGCACCGGTAGGGATTGCTACGGCCATGGTGGTGATCATGAAGGCAGCACGCCAGAATGGGTCCATACCCGAGGTGAGCATGTGGTGGCCCCATACCACGAAACCGACAATACCGATTCCAGCCATGGCGAAAACCATCGATTTGTATCCGAAGATGGAACGTCGAGCACTTGTTGCTAGAACTTCTGAAACAATTCCGAATGCAGGAATGATGACCACGTAAACTTCAGGGTGACCGAAGAACCAGAACAGGTGCTGGAACAGCAAGGGATCTCCTCCCCCCGTGAAAAACGTCGAACCTATCGTATGGTCAAACAGCAGGAATGCAACACCGATGATCAAGGCAGGGAGGGACATGAAGAGCATGAACACACTGACGAATGCCGACCAGGTAAACAGCGGCATTTTCATCCACGTAATGCCTGGAGCACGCATGGTGAACACCGTGGTAATGAAGTTGACACCACCGAGTGTTGACGACGCACCGAGCATCATCATTCCAGCAATGAACGAGGTTGTTCCTGCATTCGCTCCGTAATCCCCTGCGTTGCTTAGGGACGAATATGGTGGATACATAACCCAAGTAATGTCAGCTGCTTCACCGGACCAAATACCTCCAAAGATAAGCGGCGCTGAGAAGACCAAGAGCCATAGCCCCATTGCGTTAATTCGTGGGAAAGCCAAATCTTTCGCGCCGATTTGCAATGGCAAGACATAGTTGAGGAACCCTGCGATCATTGGCATGGCGCCAAGGAAAATCATTGTCGTCCCGTGGAGTGTGAAGAACGAGTTGTATTCTTGTTGCGACAAGAAATCATTCTCAGGCATCGCAAGTTGGATGCGGAACAACAGTGCTAGAACACCACCGACGAGGAAAAAGAAGAATCCGAACAAGAAGTAGAGGATACCGACTTCTTTGTGGTCTGTTGTGGTTAGCCAAGGCTTGAGGTAACTCCAGAAGCTTCCGACCGTAAACGTCTCTGGGCTTCGTCGATAGAAGACCCACATGGTTCCGAGTAGAATGATCGACAAAGAGAGTCCAATTGCGGTCAAGAGAATGACCAGTGGTGGTGCTGTGATTGCCTGTGGATTTGCGTTAATTCCAGGCACAACAACGCTTTCGATGTTCCAATAATCCTTACTGGCACCATCAGGGTTTTCCCCACCTGCACCGCCGCTTGCGGCACCGCCGCTCACAGCGTTACCAATAATGGTCATTTCAACGGTTGCAGTATCGCTTACTGGAGCAGTGAATTCAAAGTCCCAGGAACGGAATTTGTTTCCATCCTCGGTGTGTGTGAGTCCTCCATCCACAACTTGGCTGTATGCAGGGTCGATGGTCGTGACGCTTCCACCACCCCAGCGGACGATACGG
>JAKUNY010000170.1 GCA_022451765.1 Candidatus Poseidoniaceae archaeon | reverse complement strand
CCATTAAAAGGGATCGTGAGATGGGTTTAGACCGTCGTGAGACAGGTTTGTTGCTTGGTGGTAGAATCGCATAAGGTGTCTGATGGAAGGGGCCCTTTAGTACGAGAGGAACGAGGGCTCGGGGCCACTAGTTTACCAGTTGTCTGGCAAGGCAATGCTGGGTAGCCACGCCCTGATGGATAAGAGCTGAAAGCATCTAAGCTCGAAGCCGCCCCAGAGACGAGACACCTCAGAACGCTCGTAAAAGACGAGTTTGATAGACTGCGGATGTAAGTACGAAGCTTCGGCGACGTATTCAGTCCAGCAGCACTAATTGTTCGAGCATCTTTTTCATTATGTATCCGCACCTCGAGTGCCCTTCGTCTAATAAGCATGCCAATTCACGATGCGACGCTTGTCGTGTCATTCCAATTCGAAAGAAGATGGGTGCACGGTCACAGCGAAGGTGTTTACCCGGTCCCATCCCGAACCCGGAAGTCAAGCCCTTCTGCGTCTGTCCCAATACTGTGGTACGAGAGTCCACGGAAACGGCAGTCACTGTGCCCCTCTTCTTTCCTCTTGGTTTTCTCCGATTCTTCTTTTCCTTCCACCTAAGATTTCTAAACTACGTATGGATACAACGTAACGAGGGTGAAAGATATGCCGATCGATACATTGGACATATTTGGTTCTGACCAGATTGGAATTCACCTTTCCTCCATCGGCAAAGTATTGTTTCATCCCCGAGAACTACCAGAAGTGATAATCGAACAACTTGAAACCACTTTGCAACTGGAAATGGCGCCAATATCAATTGGCGGATCAAACCTAATTGGTGCATTACTCGCTGGTAATTCAAATGGAATTGCAGTTGCCGATATTGCATCTGAAAAAGACATCGATCAGTTAACCGCCTACGGTGATGTCGTCGTTATGGAAGGCGGTGTGAACACTGCAGGTAATCTTCTTCTCGCAAATGAGCAAGGCTGTGTCGCTTCCCCGAGTATTCCTCATGACGGATTGGAAATTTTGACCGATGTTCTTGGCGTGGATATAATCGCTACCACAATCGGTGGACAAGATGTGGTAGGCAGTCTTGGCGTCGTCAATGAGCAAGGCGTGTTGTAGCACCCCGATGTTGCAAGCGATGAAGTCCTTCTCATTGAGGAGATACTTGGAGTTCCACCAATGGTGGGCACAGTTTCTTTTGGCTCTCCGTATGTTGGTGCTGGTATTTGTGCCTCAAATGAGGGTGCTGTAGCAGGAACGGATACGACCGGTCCTGAACTGAATCGAATAGAAGATGCACTTGGCATCATCTGATAGTCGAACACCAATGTTCAAGAGCCGCTCCTTCCGAAACGGGACCATGGGAGAAATGCTCTATCAGGGAAAGGTTAAGCAAGTATGGTCTACTGACGACCCGGATGTTTTGGAATTCCGATTCACCAATCAGATTTCAGTCTTCGACCAGATTATTCCGTCGTTGATTCCTCGCAAAGGTGAATCACTAAACAGGACAACAGCGCACTGGTTCAAATTGGTTGAAGATGAGGGAGTGTGTGGTACACATCTTGTTGAAGTCAACTCCGCAGAACGTTGTCTGGTTCGAAAGGTCGAGGTCATCAAAGAACCCGGTGCAATTCCACGCGACATGGAGTGGGTCTTCGTTCCACTGGAATTCATTTGCCGTCACTACCTGTCAGGCTCTGCTTGGCGTCGATTTCAACGTGGTGAGTTGACACCAGAGCAACTCGGCGTTTCTGCTGATTGTGAATACGGTGCTAAACTCGAGAAGCCATTTGTAGAGGTCACGACAAAATTTGAAGCATACGATCGAAACATTGACCGCAAAGAAGCCCTTGAGATCTCGAACATTACCGACGAAGAATATGATTCAATCGTAACTGCGGTTTTAAAAATCGATGAAATCATCGAGAGAGAAGCTGCAAAGAACGGCCTCATTCACGTTGACGGAAAGAAAGAATTTGCTCTAGGACCTGGACGGAAAGTCGTTCTCGTTGATACTTTCGGGACACTCGATGAAGACCGCTGGTGGGACGCTGAAGCATATGCTAATGGTGAATGCATTGAATTGTCAAAAGAATTTGTTCGAACTCATTACATCAACACTGGACATCAAGCGAACTTGAAATCAGCACGTGATGCAGGTACAGATGACCCCCCGATTCCAGCACTTCCTCAATCGGTAATTGACGAAACTGCGGCGCTTTATGCATCAATGTACGAACGTCTCACATCGGAGACCTTCTGATTCTATCCGTGCATTCTGTGAATCAGTCCAGCATCCTTGCGTTCTGCTGCGAGAAGCAGGGCATTTAGATGCCGAATTGCGTCGCGGACACCACCATCAATCGGTTCATCCTTGGCGACAGTCCATCCTCCTCCAAGAAGTGTTGAACGCAATGTTTTGACCTCCTCCGAGGTGAGGAACCCCATGACACACAACCCTGCTTGACCCTGAAGATATCGCTCGTCGCCAACTTCGGAAGCGCTGCATCGGATCAGTAAATAGTCGAGATGCGTTACAAGATCTTCGAACAAATCACTGGTTTGGGAAGAGGCGTTTCGTACGTTTTCTCGAACATATTGTATCGTCGAACCAGTAGGGTGTGGAAATCGTCCAAAGCGTTCTCTGTTACGGTCCTCTCCGAGCATAATCGGCAAACCATCATCGTTGAGCATACGTGTTAGTGTGAACAGAACGGTTGGATCGTCCCACGTTATTGCATCTCTCGACTCCCAATTATGGACCCCTTGAGTCCTGAAACGGTCCTGTATTTTTGGATGCTCACACATAGATTTCCAAGCATTGTCGGGTTGTTCTCGATTCTCGATCAAGGCACTAAACACGGTTGAAAGCAGAATTGAGTGACAACCATCGAGAGTGTAAAACGCAGTAGTGTTTTCTTGACGACCCTTCATTGCTCCTCGCAGAACATCTCATCTATTGATGTATGTGAAGTCTAATCAAAAAATTTCGACATGCGTTCCTCAATGCTCGTTTGTTGTTGAGTATCCTCTTCGGGACTCATCTCTTTTCGGATTGAATCCAACCGACCTGAAGGAGTCAAATCCTCACTTGCGGGGATTTCTTCAATCAACGATGGAGGCACTGCTTCTTCAACATCATCGCTTTCAATGCTGATGCTTATGTCGTCTTCAACAATTTGTTCCATTGCAGCAGGTTGTTTTTCCGCTGGTGTTTTCGGCTTAGGTTGCTCACGAACCATTGCTCGAAGCGCCGCATTCGCCTGTCTCTGTACAATGAAAAGGTAAAGGCCAACCAGAACAATGGACACCGCTGCACCCCAGAGGATGTTCGATGAACTCAATGCCGAGGGTTCTTGAAGTTCGAATATAATCGTTGCAGCGTCATCGCTTGGGTCATCATCAACATCGAACGGAGTGTTGCATCGGATTACAGCATCCAATTGCTCCTTGTCATCAAGTCCTGTTGCATCGATGCGTTGGTTGGCATCAAAGGTTGTGCCTGCGAATTCTACTTTCACTTCTGCCCTGAAGGCACTGTCTCTACTTTCGACCGCAAGAACACACACAGCGTCTTCGAGGACGACATAATTTGTGCGCAGCAATGCAACATTGATTGTTCCTTTTGCAGAAATACTGCTTATTCCTACATTCCAACCTGATTCGCGTGATGTGAATTCTCGATCGATTGTCGAAATCACATTTCCGAACTCGTCAAACGCTGACACGACAAGTGTGAGACTTCCTGGTGCCGGATCCCAGTTGCC
>JAKUNY010000017.1 GCA_022451765.1 Candidatus Poseidoniaceae archaeon | reverse complement strand
TGTTGCTGCGAGTGGAGCTCTCAACACGCTCGCAGCCAGCCTGATGAAAATCGCCAATGACATGCGCTGGTTAGGATCAGGCCCTCGATGCGGTATTGGTGAACTTGCATTGCCTGCAAACGAACCGGGTAGTAGTATCATGCCAGGCAAAGTCAACCCAACACAGTCCGAAGCATTGACCATGGTTTGCTGTCAGGTTATGGGCAACCACACTGCAATCACAATCGGAGGAAGTCAAGGTAACTTCGAATTAAATGTGTTCAAGCCAATGATGATTCACAATCTCTTGCACAGCCTCCGTATTCTCAGCGATGCCTGTATCGCCTTTGGAGAACGATGCATCGATGGATTGGAAGCCAACAAGGAGAATATTCAGAAGCATCTCGATAATTCATTGATGCTGGTCACTGCATTGAACAACCACATCGGTTATGATAAAGCCGCAAAAATCGCAAAAAACGCCCACGAAAAAGGGATGACTCTTCGGGCTTCAGCCCTCGAGTTAGGGTATGTAACTAACGAAGAATTCGACGAATGGGTCCGACCGGAAGATATGATTAGCCCTGCATGATTTCTCTTGGCAACATTGTCAATCCTTCACACGCCAGCATCTCGTTCTGCCTGAGCGACGGTTCTCTTCACAGCAAGGGCTGTGTCGGGGGTTACTGAAATACTGGTGATACCACAATCGATCAGAAACGGTGGGTATTCGTCGGGGAAATCCGATGGCGCTTGCCCGCAAATTCCAATTTCAAGCCCCTTGGCGTTGAATTTTGACACAATGTCCCGAATCATTGACTTCACAGCCGGTGATCGAGCATCAACCGGATTTTGATACCCCTCTAGGTCGTCGCGAGAAACCGCATAGACGGTCTGAACGAGGTCATTGGAACCAATTGATCCTCCAGCAAGGTCCATCATGTCCATGAAACGATCAGCCTCAATGGCGTTTGAAGGTAGTTCAACCATCACGAACAACTCCGTACCGGACGATGGCCCGATGTGGTTTTCTTCGAGAAGATTCTTGACCATTTCTCCTTCCTCGGGCGTCCTGCAGAATGGAATCATCAATTGCAAATTGTCCAGACCGAAATCGTATTTCACCGACTTCATTGCTGCGATTTCCATTTCAAATGCTGGACGGAACTTCTCATCCAAATATCGAGATGCTCCACGCCAAGCAATCATCGGGTTTTCCTCAACGGGCTCGAAAATTGATCCACCAAGCAACTCTCGGTACTCGTTGGATTTGAAATCTGAAAGACGTACCAGGACTGGGCGAGGATGAAAGGCGGCGCAGATGAGTCCAACCCCCTCGCGAAGCTTGTCAATGAACAGGTCAGCCTTGTCTTCATACGCCCATGCTCGGCTGTCCAGCGATTCAACCAAGGTTCGAACCTCGTTAATGTCGGCAGCAGCAAAAGATTCCTGATAGGGTTTCAACACCTCTGGCAGTGAGCCCGTTTCCACGTAGGTTTTCATGGCGGCGTGGTGGACAAAAGCGAGAGGATGAATTCCTAGTTCAGAAGAAAGAATGAATTCGATTCTTGCAAGACCAACCCCGTCAACTGGAAGGCGTGAATCTGCGAGGGATTTGGTTGGGAATCCAAGGTTTAGCTTGATTTTGATCTTCAGTTCAAGAGATTCGTCGAAGGATACCTCTTCGATTTCGAATGGAACGTCGCCGGAGTAAACGTAACCAACATCGCCTTCGGCGCAACTACCTGTGACCTGCCCGTAGTTGGGGAGATCCATGGCATCGGAGCACCCAACGATAGCAGGAATGCCAAATTCTCGAGCGATTATCGCAGCGTGAGATGTTCGCCCCCCCTTGCGAGTAATGATGAGGGAGGCCTGTTTCATCAACGGTTCCCAGTCGGGTGTGGTCATCTCGGTAACGAGTACATCTCCCTCGTCAAACACCGAAAGTTCAGGTGAAATCTCTTCTCGGGTCATGCCGCTGTCCAGCATTTTTCGAAGCTCTCGCTTCCCCTCCAGCACCTCACCATACGTGCGATAGAGACGAACTTTGCCGCTCCCGATGCGTTTACCGACGGCTTGGCCAGTTGCCATGACCCGTCCGTTATCCTTCAGTTGCTGAGCCATTATTTCGTCAATCTTGTAAATTGTCATCTTGTTGCTGCGGGCTCTCGAATGAATTGTCTCAGGCCGGGCTTGGACGATGTACAATTCTTCGGTGATACCGTCCTTCGCCCACTCAATGTCCATGGGTCGCTGAAAATAGTCCTCGATTTTCAGAGCCATGTGCGCTAATTCGACACATTCCTCTTTGGTCAACGACCAACGACGACGGTCCTCAAAGGGCACAGCAATCGATTGGACTTCATTTGCAGCCTCCTCATGATACACCATCATTTGATCTTTCGAGCCGAGGGTGCGATGCACAATGGGAAATTTCCCCGCTCGCAGACCCTCTTTCCAGACCGTGAAGGTGTCTGGAGACACGACACCCTGTACCACCAATTCGCCGAGCCCATACGACGAACCAACGTGAATCACTCCTGCGTGCCCTGAGTCAGGGTCAATCGTGAACATGACGCCAGAACTGGCCTTGTCCGAACGAGCCATTTTCATCACCACAACAGCGATGGCGCTGTCGAGTGGATGCATGTTGTGCTCCAGATGGTAACCAATCGCACGTTCTGTGAACATGCTCGCTACGCAGCGACGCCATTTCTCGATAATGTCCTGCTCTCCACTCACGTTGAGATAAGATTCGTATTGGCCTGCAAACGAAGCCTCAGCCGAGTCTTCGGTTGTGGCTGAAGAGCGTACAGCGACGTCAACACCTGGCGTGTACATCTCGCAGAGTTTCCCATACTCTAACGCAATGGCTGACTTGATGGTTTCAGGAACTGGTGTCTCTCTGACCAACGACCTAGCAAGAGCTGCACGGCTGTTGAGATTGAGATGGTCGGTGGGGTCTGCACCTCTCAGGCACACCTCAAGCGCTTCCCTAAGCGTCGAAGTCTCGATAGCAGCACGACGAAGATCATCCACTTCTTCAGCCGCTCCGACGTTTTTCCAAGTGGCTGCTGGTATGTCTGCGGTGATGAACTGTTGAAACGCCTCGGTTGTCAACGTGAAGCCGTTTGGTACCTTGACACCGATGGTGGTCAGTTTCTGAAACATTTCTCCAAGGGATGCTCCCTTTCCCCCCACTGTAGAAGTGTCTTTCATGTCTGCTTGGTCAAACCATTGGGCGAGGGCGGGTTGTTGCATGTTTGTCAACCTCCTATCGCACTAATAAGCGCCCGTTTATTCCAAGAGGAAAACGCAGATTTTTGAAATGTCTGGGAGGTGTTACAATCTGGTTTGCGATGCGAGGGATTTTCCTTGGCTGAGAGTGCGTGTGACGTTTTCAAACGTCTCTCGATCCAACTTTTTCTTCTCTTCCGAGCGTTTTGAGAGGGTACGCAACGTCATCGCTAATCGGTGATTCCCGGCAAATGCGTCTTTGTGACGCTCGAAATAGGCCCAATACAAGGGCGATATTGGGCAGGTTTTCGCTGGATGGAATTCGCATGAGGAACAAAAATCACCCATCTTCTTGATGTACGGGGAGCCTGACACGTACGGTTTTGTCATCATCGCATCACCAAGAGCGAAGGTTCCCATTCCGAGAACGTTGGGTTCAACAACCCAATCAAAAGCATCAACAAATGATGCATGGAACCAATCGGTCAGTTGGCGCGGTTCAATATCCATTAATTGGGCGAGATTGCTCAAGACCATTAGCCGTGGAATGTGATGCGTCCAAGCCTCATCCATGACACTCTCAACCGCCCAATCAAGGCAGTCCATACCCGATGTTTGTCCCCAATAGGCCATAGGCAAGGATTTGGTTTGTTTGAGGTGATTTGGATGACCGGTTTTGTCCATGTCCTGTTCCATTGGCCATCCTGCTGTTCTGTTTGGAGGTACTGTAGATTCGATATCGAGAGAGTGAAAACCATCTGTTACCTCATGGACGTGGTGAACATATTCCCTCCAAATCATCTGCCGCAAATATCCTTCCTGTGAATTCAAAGGAACGTTTGCCTCAACTACAACATCGATAACTTCCTGCGGTAAAACACGATGAATATTGACGGAGGATGCGAGGCGGGAATGAAAAAGCCCTCTGCTCTCTTTTGTCATTGCATCCTCGTATGGACCGAACAACGTCAGGATGTCGGACAGGAAATCCAAGGCCTGACGATGGTCATCGTAGCTTGTCGGTAGGTGATCCAATCGAGCATCCCCCGGATGTTCTGCAAATCGATGATTAACGAATTCAATGACCTCGTCGTCAATGTCATCCGTCGTGTATGCAGGAGCTTTGGGAAGTTGGTGCTCACCTCTCCAAGGTTGCCGATTGTCCGCATCATGGCTGAACTTCCCCCCAACAGGAGAGTCCCCTTCCATGAGCCAGCCTTTCTCTTTACGAACTCGTCGATAGAAACGATCCATCCGAAACGGGGGTTCGTTGCCAACCGTTTCAGTGAACCAGTGTTGAGGTGTCAACCAACCAGGGTGCGGATGCTCGATGATTGATTCGTCTTTGATGAGTTCAGCCAATGTTGATCTTAATTCACGCTCGGCTGCACGATGCATGTTGATTGGGCCGAACTCTTGGACGAGAGCACGCAGAGGCTCGTCGTATTGTTCATTTGTCATGACATAAACGATAGGTATTCCTTTGCTTGCAATTTCTGTGGCAAAATGACGCATATTGGAGAGAATGTAACAGAGTTTTTGTTTGTGATATGGGCGTCGCTTTGCTTGTTTCTCACTCTCAATCAGAACGATACCGACGGAGTCGAGATTGGGCAACAGCTCGAGATTGAGTTGGTCATAAGGCAAGTACCACCATGTCAGAGCGTCTGCAGGATGAGAGGATTTCATCTGCGATGAAAAGGCCCCTGTTCCACCCGCAATCTTTGACCAGACCATGCCTAAATCCACCCTGAGGAGGATTTAATCCCGTGTTTCGATGAGCAATATAGATACGTTGATGATTGAATGGTTATCTCACGGTTCATGGATGTGATGCTCATCGTATTCTGCATGGCCGCAACACTTCTTGCGGCAGCGCTCACTGTACCAGCGGGATTCGGTCTGGCAACCATGCTTACACCCGTCATGCTTCTGTGGCTTGAGCCCCACTTAGCAATCGCAGCAGTCGCAGTTGTTCATGCTGCACACAACGGTTGGAAACTTCTACTGCTCAAGGCCGATGTTGATGTTACGGCCATCAAACGATACGGCTGGGCGATGATCCTCGGTGCATTAATCGGTGCTTCACTTAGTACAAGCATCGATGCGCAACCGCTTCTCATCGTTGTTGGTTTTGCATTAATTCTGCTCCCTCTTCTGTCGATTTCAGAGCGCTGGACCAATTATCGCCTTCCTGAAGCAGAGGACCGTTGGGGAGGATTTGGTTCAGGATTTATGGGAGGATTGACTGGACACCAAGGCGCATTGCGAGCGATGTTTCTTCAGCGTCGTTTACCGGATAAATCGGCCTATGCTGCGACAGCTGCACTCCTTGCATTGGTCGTCGACCTCTCTCGCTTGCCTGTCTATCTGTACTCGGACGGAGAAGCACTCATCGAATTCCTCCCGCTTGTCGCAGGCTCCGTTTTATCGGCCATCATTGGGGTTCATCTTGGAAAGCGTTGGCTCAAGAAGTGGAAGAAGTCACACATTACTACGATGATTACCATCGGAATCATTGCTTCAGGAATCATGTATGTTCTTGAAGGATTCAGGATGTGACTGCATCGTTTAATTCCAGAATTACTGGAGCGTGATCAGAGATATCGATGCCGCCTTGGCGGTCGATTCGGATGGATTCAACATAGGGCATGAGCGCTTCATTTCCGAGCATGTAGTCGATTCGCCAGCCACGGTCGAGTGCTCGTGCTTGGCCGCGGTTTGACCACCATGAGTAGAGTTTTACGCCCTCGCCAACATGTTCGCGAAACAAGTCGTGCCATCCATCTCCAAGAAGTTCTGAAAACCATTCTCGCTCTTGGGGGAGGAAGCCGCTTGACTTTGCATTCCCCTTTGGGTTCCAAATATCGTCCTCAGTGTGTGCAATGTTCAAATCGCCAACCACCAACACAGGACTGTCTCGTTGCAAATAAGGTTGAAGCCATGCTCGCCATTCATCCATCCATTTTTCCTTGAACAATTGCCGTTCATCTTTGTTTGAGCCGCTTGGAAGATACGTGTTGATGCATGTCAATTTACCGTGCTGAGTAACGAGGATTCTTCCTTCCGAATCGGTGGGGTCGAGCATGCCGTTCATTCCCCTTTGTTGTTCGGTCATCTCGCAACTTGACAAGGTCGCAACGCCAGAATAGCCTTTCTTTTCCGCTGGATGTAAGATGGCTTGGTGCGCTTCTGGCCAGTTCCATCCTTTCGGAAACTGCTCCTCAAGAACACGCGTTTCTTGCAACATCCAGATCTCTGCATCAACGTCTTCGAACCAGTTGTCAATGCCTTTACGGATGGCTGCTCGGAGACCGTTGACGTTCCATGTAACGATGCGCATGGTCCTTGGACTTGTTCGAGGTTCTTCATTGTTGAAGTGGCATTTTGTTGATGTGTTCTGCCGTAATTCGAGAAGCTTCGACCGCTCCATCGGAGAGAATGTGCTCACTTTCTACCCAAGCACCAGTAAGCAGTATGCCATCCTTGCGAGCAACGTTGCATGCGACCCGGCCTCCTTTCGGCGCAATTTTCACATTCTTTTGTTGCCGTTCGTGAAGGATGTGAGATTTCCATCCTGGAGCGCGTAAATCCATAAACTGATTCAATTCAGCGAGACGATTTTCACTCTTCCCTTCACCGAAATGAACTGCAGAAAGAAGCGCCCCTGAGGGAGCGATACCAGGGTGAATCTGTTTCAAATCAAAGATTGCCATCGACCTTTCGACGTCAAGAATGCCATGCCGCTCCCCGAGGGGTGTTGCATCCAATGCAACATCAACGGTTGAAGCAGTAACAAACGAAACCGCTGGTAAATCTGGAATGAGTTTCTTTGCTTGACCATACCCACATGCCAAGATGATCACATCTGTTTCAACATGCCGCCCGTCTGCTAAGTGGACCTTGTGCTTCTCAATTTTTTCCACCCTCGCTCCAGTTTCAATCGGGATACCAACCTCGTCAAGCGTCACAGCAAGACGGCCGACAAGACCCGACCAACCCTCCTTCATAACCAGAAGATTACTGTTCAACAACGCTCGACTACGAAGTTCATTGTTGAGGCCCCAGGATGCAAAATAATCGCTGTTTTGAATGGATGGATGTTCGAGGTCGTGTGCTTTGACGGCCCTCCGAAAGAGTGCTGCATCCTTCATTGGTTTTCTGGGCTGCATCATTCCTGTTCCTAGAATTTCGAGGCGGTGAGGCCTCAGCGGCAAAACAGAAGGTTTGACCTTGCTCACCTTCCGTACGAGTTGGTGAAGTGGTCCTTTCTTTAGCAAGAAATGAGGGCCATATCCAATTGGGAAACCGTCTCTGAGTTCACTTGAGGCACGTCCACCGATCGTGGAGCGTTTTTCAAGGACAACAACGTGATGACCTCGTACGGATGCCTCCATCGCTACCGAGAGGCCTGACAATCCTGCACCAACAACAAGGACTCTGGCCATACACCCCGGAAAACGTCCTCCTCATCAACCCCTACGCGGCAACAGTTTGCTTGAAATCCTCAAAGGCCTAGCGACATCCATGGGCGAGCGCACAATGTTGCCTCATGACCGTGGCCATCTCCTGTGGACTGCAGAGGAAGGTGCAAGTCGATTGCTAACTTCAAGCATGGATCGTTGGACAACTGCTGTGGTCGGTGATGATGGCATTGATGGACCCGTCATGGGATTTGGTGAGAAAGTCACTGCTCAGGTCGTTTCAAGAACGGATGGCACAATTGCTGGTGCAGCAGTCGTTGATTACATGCTGCAAATCTGGGCCCCAAGCCTTTCAACATCCTGGAAAGCAGGCGACGGGCGACGCATCAGTGAAGGAGATGTCATCGTCGAAATCAGCGGAGACTCAGAGTCTATCCTGCGAATGGAGCGATCAATTCTCAACATCTTGGGTCAACTTTCAGGGATTGCAACGAATGCAGCTCGTTGGGCAACGATTGCCCCACGACAGGTTGCAGCAACAAGGAAAACCGTCTGGGGTATGCTCGATAAATGGGCTGTTCACCTTGGAGGAGGTCTTACCCACCGACTCAACAAGGACGACGCGAAAATGATCAAGGAGAACGACCTTGCCGTTTCCGGTGAATCCCGGATGCAAGCGATTGTTGAACTTCTTTCAACGATGGATGTCAACGATTGCGGAGCCTTCCTTGAATTGGAAGTAACCAGCGAGAAAGATGCAATTGTTGCAGCAACGACATGGAAGCAACGACAAGACGAGGAACAAGTTCCTCAACTGGTGTTGATGTTGGACAATTTTGGTCCAGAGAGAAGCAAAGAAATGGTCCGTGAACTGACGGAAATGGGCCTTCGTGATGCGGCTGTTCTGGAGGCAAGTGGTAACATTGTTTTCGAAGATTTGGAAGCATGGCGAGAATGCGGCGTGGATGTTCTCTCGACCAGTGCAATCAATCGGGGAACTGCTCCACTTGATGTGAGCATGCTCATCGATTAGGAAGGTGATCCCGTGAAGCATGCAGCTGACCCATCGCACCCGCGTTATCGTTCCTTATTGATGCGCCACCGTCTTGAAGTTGCAGCCAAGAAAGGAATGCTCGCAGATTCGGCGATGATTGCTCACGGTCGTGGAGAAGCGTACGATTACCTCCTTGGTGAGCGGACCATTCCAAGCGCACACTTTGCCTCGAAAGTTGCTTTGCAATCTCTGCAACATGCAGAACACCCTGTTCTCTCGGTCAATGGAAACGTCGTAGCTCTCGCTGGTGATGAAGTGCTTCAACTTGCTGAGAAGCTTAACTGTCCGGTCGAAGTCAACATCTTTTACAGAACTCCAGAGCGGATGCGTGCCTTACTTTCTGATCTAAATGAACGGAAAGAACGACTTGGAATTGAAGTCGAGATTCTTGGCGAAAACCCTGATGCGACCATTCCTGGGTTGAAGGGGCCCCGAGCGAAATGCGAATCAAGTGGCATCCTTCAGGCAGATGTACTTCTTGTTCCGTTGGAGGATGGGGACCGCTGTGAAGCCCTTGTAGCAATGGGGAAGACGGTCATCGTCATCGATCTTAACCCACTATCCCGCTCATCCCAACGCGGAAGCATTACCATTGTTGATGAATTGTCCCGATGTTTGGAAAACATGCTCAGCATGCCGATGCAAGACCTTCCTACGTCCGAGTCTTACGACCACAGTCAATCGCTGCAAGATGCACTCAACGAAATCGTTGATGGAATGAGGAACAAATTTTCTGACGCAAGAGATTGAATCTTTTGCGATTTCATTGGGAAGGCTTCAAAGGCCGTCAACTCCGAGGATTCTTCATGAGTGAGGACGGCCAAGAAACCCGAGGGTTAATCGATGTCAACGCTTTTCCAGAACCGGTTCGTCGTATGGCTGAGGTAATGGCCGGATTGGATCCAGAATGGACCATCGATGGATGGCTGACCCAACAAGCAGAGCAAACATTGGCACTGCTACGTCACGATCTTAAGCGCGAGCGGTTGCTTCTGGAACAACGTAAATTTCGACTTGACGATCTTGAAGGCCTAATTGCTGCGGATGGAGCCAACAAGGATGAGCATCAAATGTCCATCTTTGATTGCTTTGGGTTGGACGAAGACAACACGTTTACTGGATTGTCTCAACGAGGCGAACAGCAACGAATCCAGGAAGGTGAAGCGCATGGTGCTGAAGCATTCATTGAACTTCTTCCAGACGATTACGTAGATGATCCCCTTCTTGCGGTTGCTTGCCAGTTGGTGGTGATGATTGTCGATGGAGAAATTGAGAAGGGAGAGCCGGTAGCAACCCTTGAAATTATTTTTGAGCGCATGCTCCAACACGGCATTGATGAAGGAGAAATTGACGAAGCAATCGATCATCTTCTGACATCTGGCGGGCTGATAGAAGTTGATGACGACTGCTTTATTTCGACCATCTAGAGCGAATCTTGCACCTTCAATTTTTGATTGTGTGCCATGCAAAACCAAACTTGATATATTTAGATGAAATTAATTTACATATGCGTCGAAGGCCCAAATCGGAAGCATGCATGAGAGAACCAAAGGAATTACTTGAAGCGCTTCAAATTGCAAGAGCCAGTTCGTATTGGTTTGACTCAGCCTCAACCTACAAGGAAAACGTCGTCCATTGGATTCGCAAGGCAAGACGTAAAGCGACCAGAGCCAAGCGGATTGACGCTGTCGTTGACCATTGTGTGCGAGGCGAAATGCTGTTTGAATAGCGATGGTCAAGGATAAGAGGGGATAAGTACTCTCTACAGATGGGGGGAAGCATGTATCCTTACCATCGTCTTGTGAAAATGGTTCTAGGAAATTTCTTTCGTAAACAAGAAGTGTTTGATATTGAAAAGGAATATCGCTGGAATTTTCGTCCTGGTTTCGGCGATATCGATGTATACCCTGAGGTGAACAACGGACGGCATTTCGTTTTCTGTGATCTGGCGCGTTACGATATTTCCTTTCGAATCGGTTTGTTTCGGTACGTTCGAAAGAACAAGTATGCCTTCGTCATTGGCGGCTCCACAATTCGTTACAGGAAGCGCCTTGCACCGTTTCGGAAAGCAACGGTTCGGACAAAAATGGTCGGCATTGACGAGAAATTTTACTATTTCCAACAGACCATTGAACAAAGGGGTGAAGTGAAATCCTCTGCACTCATACGAGCAGGGATCCGTTTCAAGGGTGGATCAACCATTCCGGTGGAGGTCATGCGTGACCTCGGATATGATGTAACCCCGTTCATGGAGCCATGGGTTCGTAGCTGGGCAAGTTGGGATAATGAGGCAAGGCCTTGGCCTGAGCCGATGGAATGAGATGAATTCGCTGTATGCAATGTATTTTCCTGTCGGTTTCCAATTTGAATGGGACGATTATTTCTGTGTTTAGCCTCGAAATTGGTTGCCTGCGTATCATTTAACACAATTGAGAGACTGGTTTTATTCAATTTGCATAATTTTTATAATCCTAACATCAATGATACAGAACAGCCTCAAAGATTCCTAGGTTGAGAATATTATGTCGATATTCATTAGCAATCGGGCCAAGAAAAACACGCAAGGCTACTGGTTTGGGCTCTTCGTTCCAATCCTCGTTGGAGTAGGTTGTTCTTTTCTTTCAATGATGCTTGTCAACACCGATGTTCCCGTTAGCGAATTCGATTACATCGACTATGTTTTCCTCACATTCGTCATGGCTGGCCATCTTGTCGTATGGCCTTTGGTGGCGTGGTTACTCACACGGAGTAATCCTAGCGAACGTTTTTCACGCAGAAAGGGAGCCTATATGTCACTGAAATTATACGTTTTTTGGATCGCATTCATTCTCTTTAACTCAATCCTTGGGGCACTCGGTGGTGAGTAAGATTGTCAACTGTTCAAATGGAGAATGTTGGTCAAAAATTGAAAATCACGTGCCCGTCATGTGGGGAGGATTTAGCCGCTCCTCTAGAATATGAGGGGAGGATTCGTTGTCCTTCTTGCGCTCATGTGTTTCTGGTTGAGACTTTCAGCGATCAATCGGATATGGAGGAGGGATACCAAGAGATTGATCCTCACACCGGATTTTGGTTTGGCCTGATTGCTCCTGCTTCGCTTCCAATCATTGTTTTCGTCTTAGCTTCGACCGGAATATTCGACTACTCTTCACCCGCACTCCTGGGCATAACCTACTTCATGTGTTCCCTGTGTATTTGGCCAGTGATTGGGTTTGGTATAGCGTACAGTGGTCGAACGTTCGTAGGAAGTTTTCGTGCAGGAGCGAGAGTTTCTGGTGTAATTGGATTGTTTCTTGGAAGCCTGATATGGCTTGTATTCCTTTCATGGATCAGTGGTGGGATTACAAACTAGTACAAAATGAGAAATACAGTAGGGAGCCCTCGGACATCCCAATATGGCGTTATTAGAGTCCCGACACATATTCTCAATATGAGAATTCTAGCGAGTGTGTTCTGTGGATGGATGGTTTGGGCGACGTTTGTTACTTGGAGACTTGCACACCCTGAAGTGGCTGTATTAGCAGGCATCGTCAGTGTATTTGTCTGTGAGGCTATGATTCATCGGGCTGAGCGAAAAGGATTGCATCGCGAGCGTCAACAACTTCGTCAGCAATTGAATCTCTCTGCCCACAACATCAGCCAACTCCATGAGTCGCTCACCAACGTTCAGGCTGAACTCCACCGGAGAGACATCATCGGCACACCCGCTGCCCGAGAACTTCTCAAACGACAGGAGGAGGCGATGAATGCACAATCCGTTGCATTGGAAGACCGAACCAGCCGGCAGGATCGAATGTTTGTTGCCATGGAACGGCTTCTTGCTTTCCAGACCGAACAGACTGCAGTCATCCAACAAAACCTCGCTGAACTTTTGGCGCAAATCGCATCCGAACCACGCCAACATGTTACGATGACGGACAGTGTTCTTGTTCAAAATCGGGAAGAGGAACGAATGCGAAGACAGTTTCGAAGAATGAGCGATGAGTTCATCGCTGACCTGTTTGATTAGCGGTCTCTTGAGAACCTCGGTATTCTTGGGCGATGCATGGCGACCAAGCGTGAACATGCTGTTGCCATTCTTGATGCTCTTGATTCGAAGGCTCGATTGAGGTCTCGAACGCTTCTCGGTTCCGCTATTGCTGTCGTTTTTCTTCTTGCTGTCGCTTATGCCACTATTTGGCATTATGCAGTTGGAGGGGGTTTGTTGATCGGTCTTCTCTTGCAAATGACGCATGAGCGGTTGACGGTTGCCGCTGATGCAATGATTGCGACCAATGTGGAAAAACTTGGGTGGGACATCAGGGCTCTCGATGACGAAGCATCAATGCTCAAGTTAAGGGAACTTGCAAAGCGGAACGAGGGTTAAGAATGGTTTCCATTCCAAGAGGCGTTCATTCGTATCAGACTCTGCGAAAAAGGTGGATTTTGTCCATATTTCTTTTCGGGGGATTTGGCGCCTTGGTTGGGTACATAGTCGCATCTTCCGTTCTCATCGCTTCGTTGTGTTTCCTCATTGGACAAGTTATCGCTTTTGCAGACCACGTTCGATTGCGGAAAGTAACCGACCTCTGGATGGAGGAGATGCTGAGTGATCTGCACATTGACATCGATGATTTTGAAGGGCAAATAACGCCAGCACTTGTGTTTGAACAATGGAAGTCGCACATCAGAAAAGAGCGAACAAATCCACTAATGACACGTGGGAACGATGAGAGAGGATTCACTTCGGGAATCACGGAATCGGATTTGGATGCTGCCCGCAATTCGAGGCCTGCTGAAGAAAGGGAAGAATATCAGGGACTTGAGGAGAGCCTAACCGTTGCTCAACAAGTGAAGGCAGAAGCAGACAAACGCTACGCTGAACACGCTCAACAACGATGGGAGGAGGCTGAACGAAACGACCCCGATCTGATTGAAGCTGGGGTTAAACGACTTGGCGATCTTATAGGAACAGATTTCTTCGAGAAGAATCACGACCCAAATGCAGTATCAAAACTGATGGAACGTCAGTCTTCCAGTGAAGACAATTGAACCAGCAGCTCATCGACTGCATCGCGTAACTCGCGCATGCTCTTCGATTCAACAACAATTTCAAGTTGAATTCCACCTTCACGCTTGACTGTGAAAGAGTATCCGACATGCTCGAGAAGTTCGATGATGGGTCCCGATTCAGCTTCACTGCCTGACCAAGAAATGAGGACGTGGTGCTCGGACGACATAGAGTTGCCTTCATGCGTAACCATATGAGGATAATGCATGAAATCAAATGCGCGTCTTTCAAGGGTTGTACATGGCGGATTCCAAGGCTGACCTTCTTGCTGGTGCGGGAGGTTTGGTCACAGATGATGCGCAATCCGACCACCAGAATCGCAAGGCGTTGCTGTTGGTTCGCAACAACGAAGATTGCAGTGAATTCATTTCACTTGCAGAAACAATGGGCATCAAAATTGTCGAACGGATTGATCAACGCGGTCGGGGCGATGCCAAGTGGTTCATGGGTCAAGGAAAACTTCAGGATATCGTTGAAGAGTTGCAATCAGCGACGCAAGGACACCCCTGGAACGGTGTGGATTTGCTTCTCCTTCACACCAACGCAACACCACGACAACTGGTTGGCGTTAACGATGCTGTGGGTGTTGAAGTGTGGGACCGTGTTCGGCTCCTCCTCGCTCTCTTCACGGCTCATGCCTCAAGTGTCGAAGCACGAACGCAGGTACGAATCGCACGGTTGCAATCGGACCGAACCGTGCTCCGAGAGGTTGTAAAACAGCAAACCACAGGTGAACGAGCTGGGTACGGTGGTGCTGGTCAGACCGCTGCAGGTTCCGTGCTTACAAACGTAAATCGGGAATTAACAGCGCTACGTAAACGACAACGAAAACACGTCAAATCGGCTGCAGAACGACGAAGGCAGCGAAAGGAACACGCCAAGACTGTTGGGCTCGCTGGATACACGAATGCTGGAAAATCCAGTCTTTTCAGGCGCTTATCTGGAAAGGAAGTCCTAGTCGAAGATCGGCTGTTCTCAACGCTTGAGTCGACATTAGGGCGCCTTGAGGCAAGCCCGCGTGTCCTTCTTGCGGATACCATCGGATTCATTGATGGTCTACCGAACGCAACGTTGGAAGCATTCCGGGCAACCCTCGCAGAAGCGATTGAATGCGATCTTCTCCTTCTCCTTGTTGATGCTGGCGATTCTCTCGATGAAATGGAACGTAAGCTCATGACGTCCATTCGAGAATTAACCGAACGTGCTTTGGAAGTTGGGGAAACATCAATCATGGAGCGCATCCAACTTGTTCTGACGAAGCAGGATACAGTAGAAAATGGGACATTGGATGATAAGAAAGCGATGATTTCTGGGCACGGCTTTTCGAACCCTCTGTTCATATCTTCCCATACAGGTGAGGGTATTGAGAAGTTGCAATCGATTGTCTTGAGCACGTTGTTCGGACCGAAACGGACGCTCATCATACACAATCCTGAGCAAAATCAGATCGCATCTGAAGCAATCCTATCTCGTGTCTTCAATGCTGTATATGTCCACGAGCACCAAAACGTCGGAAATGCGATCGAAGTCAGGATTAGTGCATCCGATGAAATCATTGCCATTCTCTTCTCGAAGTACGGTCAACGCATTGAACTCAAGTAGAACAACAGGCTGGGAAATTCATGAGCGAAGACGAGACTTCGGACTGGGTAGGCATTGAAGGCCTGCCCGAATCTGAACCGTCGACGATGTTTGCGACGTCCAACGCAAGCTTCACGATACCGGATACTACCCTGCATCCGATTACAAAATCGATTGCTATCTTTGTCTTGTTCATTGCAGCATCAGGATTCCTCAATGGTCTTGATTACGCATCACCTGAATCCGGACTGGTTCAACCCGATGAATTCGTGTTCCAATTGTCGCAAACTGCTCCACCAAATTCGGCCATGTTTGATGGCATGGTGTACGATCATCGAGGCGAGCCAATTGAAGGTGCAGAGATTGTTCTTGAGTGGGAAGAACGGCCTGGATGGTTCAATTCAAGCGTAACGGTCACGGACGCAAACGGTTCCTTTTCCTACGAATACATCAAACCAGGTCTCGCCAGAATTGACATTGTTGTTGAGCAAGGAAATTACACGGATACGCTTGTGGAGCGGTTGCTGCTATCACCTCCGGCACTGATTGAACCGTACGGGTTTACGCGTCTCGATTTCAACGTACCCTCGCCCGAGGAATTCGCCAACGAACCGTGTCCTTTTGAACAAGAGACATGTACCAAGCGGCTCATTGACCGCAACATCGAACAAAAGGAGAATCCACGTATGGACCCGAGTGCAGCTGGAATCTACATTATGATTGGATACGGGTTCATGGGGGTCTCTGTTATTGCAATAGGGTTTGTTGTTTGGTCGTTGCGAACAGGTTCAGTTGCCGTTCTTCGAATGAGCACAATCTTCGCCTTTTTTGGAATGGGCCACTATTATGCAGCCTGTATCCTCGGATTGACTGCATTCTTGCTGACCTTTGCGATCCCAAAACGGAACAAGATACTCAATACTGGACCGTTTGATGCAAATACGCAAACGCCCTTATGAGGCGAAATACATCGCAAGCCATGGACCTGACCAGTTGTACGTGGATGGTTCGCGAGTTGGGAGAGGCGGTGAGTTGCACTGTCTTGCTCGATGATGATTCGCTCCTCGTTGGCGGATGGGATGGTACCATCAAGCACTGGACCGAAGCGGGTGATTTGGTTTGGGAAGCTAAAACGCCCAACCGCATCTCCTCGATGGTGGTCAACGATGGTTCCATCTATGCTACGTCTGGATTGCACATCGTCTGTCTTCAAGCATCGACTGGAACGATTCAATGGGATGTTGCATTGGAAGGCTCGGCTGATGCAGTCATGACGACAAACAAGTGTGTTCTTGCTGCATCTTCAGTGTACGATATCGAACACAACGATTTCATCGAATCCGCCATTTGGACCATTTCGTTTGATGGAAATGTGCTCGCTACGCATCGAATGGATGAACGACCGTGGACGCTCCACCCTTACAAGCAAGGAGCAATCGCAGGATTGGGTCGTCCGTTGAACGGCTACCTCATTCTCGATGCGAATGGGGATATTCTCGAGCAAAACAAAGACTGGGAGAGCCCAACTATTTGTGCAACTCGCGGGGAGAATCCTGTCTTCGGACTGGCGGATGGTTCAGTTCGTTCAATGGATGGAGCACTTGTAGGTTCGATGCAGTCTGCCATTAGCAGCGTGCTTAAACATCCAGATGGGTATCTTCTCGCAGACGATCAAGGCAACATCGAATTCGTTCATAATGACGTCAAATGGAATGCGAGTGGGAATGACGTTGTTGCCTCATCACTCGGGTTTGACATCGATGAGAAAGGATCTTGTTGGGTTGCTCGATGGAATGGATCGCAAGGCGAGGTCATCGTTCATTCAATCGCCGATGGTGGACGAATTGCTTCTTTTTACGGACATCGGGTGCATGACATGGTATTCAACGGTCAGCGTATCGCAGTAGGATGCGAGAATGGTCAAGTCTTCGTCTGGGAAAAGGGACTCTTCGAAAGAAGAATTCAGCAGCCAAGTCAGCAAGAAAACGATCCGCTAAGGAGTGCTATGTTGGAAAAACTTCGCGCATTACGAAAGTGAAAACCCATGCGTTAGGCAATCATATCCAATCGCCCGATTGAAGCACTTCTATGGGCAAAGGACTTCAATAGAAACATATTGTGCAGACTCGATGAAGACGAAAGCCATCCTTGTTGCTGGTGGAAAAGGCTCCCGTTTGAACCCATTCACTCGTTATACCCAGAAAACGCTGCTTCCCTTGTACGAGCGGCCTGTTATCGATTATGCACTCGGGACGATTCGCCGAAGTGGTGTCACACAAACGACGATTATCTCCAACGAGCACATCGGTCAAATTGCAAAACATGTTGGTCAAGGTTTGAAGGGGGAGCAGATTCATTATGTTCTCGAAGAAGAACCTAAAGGTGTTGCTCAAGCGCTTCTTCTTGCACGTCCACACAATGAGAATTGTCGCCTCATGATCTATTTCTCTGACAACATAACCACGGTGGAATTTGATGGCATCGTTCGAGAATTTTCTGAGGCAGAGGAAGCCCCTGGTTGTCTTTTGTTGGCTCGTGAAGAAGAACATCCAGGAGGATTCGGTGTCGCAGTTCTTGATGATAGTGGCAACATCGTCGATGTTGTCGAGAAGCCTGAAAACCCTCCGTCCAATCTGGCTATTGGCGGAATTTATCTCTTCGATGAAACCTTTTGGAACAAGCTTGATCATGCAGTAGAAGAGAAGGGTGATTCCTTCTCAATTTCCGACATCAATCGCGCTTACATAGCTGAAGGAAGAGCAACGTTCGTTTCCATAGGTGCGGACACATGGGTCGATTGTGGTACACCAGAAACACTTCTTCAAGCCAGTATTATGGCAAAAGAAGGAAAACTGAATCCTCGTCCATATCCGGAGAGGTGATGCAGTGAAAATCGGAATAATTGGAGCCGGAATGGTTGGTGGAGCTATTGAACACTGCTTCGGTCATGCCCACGAATTGTTTGTCCACGATCCTGTTCGTGGAACGGAGTTGTCGATCATAACCGACAATGTCGCCTTTGCTTACATCGCTGTTCCAACTCCGCCCCATCCTGAAACTGGAGCATGCGATACGCGTATCGTTGAAGCGACGCTTGACGCCTTGCCGGATGGTTTTACTGCAGTCATCAAAAGCACCGTTGTTCCAGGAACAACCCAACGCTATCATGAAGAATACCCTCATCTCAAAATAGCCTATTCTCCGGAATTTCTCGTTGAACGTCGACGACTGGATGATTTCGCAAACCAAGACATTCTCGTTTGTGGCACGCATCACGCAGATGTTGCAGAACGCGCGTTTGAACAACACCGACAAGCTGGCGTTCTTCGACGTGACCAGACATTTCACGTCACGCCGACGCAAGCAGAGTTGGTCAAATACAGCAAAAATACGTTCTATGCCATGTAGGGCACGTTTGCAAATCAATTGTACGATATTTGTGAAGGTCTTGGTGAGGATTGGTACAAAATCCGCGAGATCATCCCCGCCGAACAAGCACAACCCATTGGTCCTTCTCACCTCGACCCTATCTTTGGGTTGAATCGTGGGTTTGGGGGCAAATGTTTGCCAAAAGATTACTTAGCATTGGGCGTTCTTGCAGAAC
>JAKUNY010000169.1 GCA_022451765.1 Candidatus Poseidoniaceae archaeon | reverse complement strand
TTGGGCCGCTGAGCGAATACCTCCAATGAGCGTGTATTTGTTGTTGGAATACCAACCTGCAAAGAAGACACCGATCGGAGCAATTCCGAAAATGGCGATAATGTAGAGAATTGAAAGGTCCGGATTTGTTGCATAAATTCCGCTTGAGAGTGGAATCATACCAAGAATTAGAAGCGTTGTTGAGACAATAAGAAACGGTGAAACTTCAAAGATGAGTTTGTCTGCACGACGTGGTACCATGTGTTCCTTCACGAGAAATTTCATCCCATCAGCAACGTTCTGGAAGAAACCGGGAAGGATGCTAAGGCCCATCCATGAGCGATTCCCGACACGATCGACCGTCTCATGCTCGGATGCGTTTCCGAAGCGATTGTTGAGCCACTTGTTGAGTGCGCCCACGGGGCGGCCAAGTCCGAATGGCAACATGTTCCACCAAGCGCCAGCGGTTACCCCGTTTTCGCCAACCCAGAGCGAACGAAGAGCAGTTGTTGCACCACGTCGATCGTTCATTCGAGCAACGGCTTTTCGCTCAATCCATAGGATTGCGAATTGGGAGAAAAACAGAAGCAAGAACACAATGTTAACCACAGCAAAAGTTCCGACACCAAATGCAATTGCTGAGGAGCTTTCCTCAAGAGGTGTTCCTTCGAGAAGAGAAGTTATCGTCTTGTGAGCAAAACTCTCTTCTCCAATGAAGAGACTTCTCAAGTCGTATATGTCGTCCACGGTATCACTTCAACGATCTGTCTCTCCAATGCAGGGGTCAAAGCTGCCCATAATTGCAGGAATATCTGCAACCTTGTAACCAATCATGGTCTTTGCAACGTAAGGGATTGTGATGAACATTGGTGAGCGGATTGAGAGTCGGTATGGGTTCTTTCCTCGTCCGTCACCACCGCCTTGAATGTAGAATTGTGAAGCGCCGCGTGTGCATTCGTAATTGCTGAATCCCGTTGCGCCCTCAGGCGCACGGGTAGGGGCTTTGGTGATAATCATCTCATCGCCTGTGTTGTAGTGTGTGTTGGCTCCGCCGGGAATCTTGTCAAGGGCGTCAAGTGTCATTTTGCATGATTGGCGCATTTCTTCCATTCGGACACGGTAACGATCGTAGCAATCAGCACCCTTGACCGATGTTGGCTTTTCAACCGCCGGCTCCCAATCGACTTGATCGTAGACAGAGTATGGATGTGCCCAACGTACGTCATAGTTAACTCCAGCAGCACGAACATTCGGTCCAGAAACCCCTGAGTTGACCATGTCTTCTGCTCGAGAATAGCCAACGCCCTGGAGACGCACAAGCCAAATGGTCGACTCGTCGAGCATCATTTCGTATTCATTGATTCGGTTCTCAAACAACTTGATTTTTGCTCGGGCACGGTCGGCAAACCCTACTGGAATATCCCGCTTTACACCACCAATTCGCGGATAGTTGTAGTGCATTCGTGACCCTCCAAGCTCTTGCAATAGATCGAGGAACATCTCACGGTCCCTCATGCACCATGTCATCAAGGTCAGGTTTCCAATATCGGGGCCAAAGGCTCCGAGCCACATCAAATGTGATGCGAGTCGTTGCAATTCAGCGGCGATGAGTCGGATGTATTCAGCACGTTCTGGAACTTCGACTTCAAGCAGGTCTTCTGCTGCATAGATGTAGGAGTTGGACCATGTCATAGCGCTTACGTAACAGAGACGGTCACAATACGGTGTTACTTGAGTGAAATCTCTCGCCTCTGCAATCTTTTCTACACCACGATGGATGTAACCAAGTTCGGCTTCTGTATCGACAACGGTTTCTCCATCAACCTTTACTCGGAGTGTCCAGAGACCGTGTGTCATTGGATGCTGAGGGCCCATTGTAATCCACATTTGTGCCATTTTCTCACCTCACTTGACACGTCCTTCATCCGAAGGTTTGCGCACAAATCCTTGTGCATCGTCGTACATTTCATTGAAATCGTGGTACCGTATTTGGTGTTGCTTTTGCAACGGGTGGAATCCTTCTGGACTGTCGTGAGGATTCAACACACGGTGCATGTTTTGGTGGCCTTCAAATCGGATACCGACAAGGTCCCAAGTCTCCTTTTCGTTCCAATCCGCACCTATCCAAATGGATTGGACACTTGGAACCACGGGAGCATCCCCTTTGGGTAAATCGATGAGGACTTCGACTTCGAGTGGTATTGAAATTCCTTCGAGTTCGCTAGCCTTGAGGACATCTGCAGTGAACGGGTTTACATCGCGCACAGGTTGTCGCAAGAAGTGATAGGCTACGCCCCATCCTCGATCGGTTCCTTCTGGGTAATGGGTACCTGTAACCATCGAGCAATAATTGACGCCCCCATCAAAACGCATCCACTTTGCGACTGCTATCCAGTGCTGAGGAGGGCATGTCATTCGTATGAACGCATACTTTGCGGCATTGTTGTGGTTTTCAACGGATACTGTGACGCCGCTTCCGCCAAATTGACGTTCAACTTGCTCAGCAAAAGCTGCTGCAGCAGCTGCATTTTGTTCAGCAGAGATGCTCATTCCCATCTCAATCCTCTCCTACAATCACGGGTTTCTCACCATCACGGCCTGTGCTCGGCGCACCACCAATTCGAATGATCTTCTCACGAAGAAGTCCAAATCCATCGATGAGAGCTTCCGGACGAGGAGGGCATCCAGGGATGTAGACGTCGACTGGGATGACCGTATCAACACCTTCCAAGATGTTGTAAGATTGGAAGTAAGGTCCGCCAGAGATTGCGCATTCACCCATTGCGATGCAATATTTTGGTTCTGGCATTTGTTCCCAGAGTCGAACAACCTTATCAGCGAACTTTTTGCTGATGGGTCCGTTGACAAGAAGAACATCGGATTGACGAGGAGATGAACGGAAAAGCACACCGAATCGATCTCCGTCGAACCGGGGAGTAGCCGCAGCAGCCATTTCGATGGCACAACACTTGATTCCAAGGTGGAGCGTGAAGAGGGATTTTCGGCCGCCCCAGTTGAAGAATCGTCCAGCGAGGACCGAAAGCAATTGCTTGATCTTTGTCGCCTTCAGCGCTTCATCGGTAACGTCGCCGACAACCTCAACCAAAGCTCGACTGTTGAATGCAGTGTAGTTTTCTCCAGATTCTGCCATGTGATTCACCTCAGATGTAGATTCGGCCTCGCTTGCGGAACACATACCACACGCCGAGTGACATGACGGCAAAGAACGCTCCAATGATTGCTAAGCCTGCTTCGGCGTTTGCAATATCTCCGGTTGTTCTTGAGGTCTCATCAGCAGTAACCATGCCGGCAAGAACGAGGAACATAAAGGCAACATCGAAGACCAAGAAGACGATGGCATACCAGTAATATTGGAAGTGAAATTGAATCATCGCATCCCCAATTGGTTCGCTTCCGCATTCGAATGTGGAAAGACGACGTGGGTAGAGGCTGTGATCACGCTCGTAGCCTTCCAAAAGGTAAGACCTGGTAATGTGCGGACGCGCAGGGTCTGTTCGTGGTCGGAGTGCCCATGACATGATGAAATTTGTAAGCGGCATGAGGATGCCAACAATCGCTAAGAATCCGATTGAAAGATAAGCGCTCGGGACTGAACCTGTGTCGACCATTTGCCATCGCCTCAAGAACGTCTCCGCACTCTGTTTAATCCCACTTGAATGCCCTCCATAAGCGTTCCCAATACACCGTAAGAACTGAACAACAAAATTTAGGCCACCCTAAATATTTTAGGTGCCCCTAAACTCCATCGGCATATGGGTGACGTGAACGGTACGATGACTATCGAACTCTTGATG
>JAKUNY010000168.1 GCA_022451765.1 Candidatus Poseidoniaceae archaeon | reverse complement strand
CTGACATGATCCCAGCCAAGTGCTTGTGCAAGTTGATCTGCTACTTGCTGTGCATTGCTTCCCGAGACCACGACCACTGGCTCCCCTCAAGTCGTCCTAAGCGCCGCCCGTTCATCTTCTTTGCGAGTCTATCAACACCGTATTGAGAAACCAGTGGTGCGCGAGGCAGGACTTGAACCTGCGACCTCCCGGTTATCAGCCGGGTGCTCTAACCGACTAAGCCACCCGCGCAAGGGCAAGCCTCCGACTTGCAACCTTGTCATAAGAATGACGGTCGTTTGAAAATTACTCTTCATCGAAATTTGGATCGTTAATTGCAATGTAAGAAGGCAACTGCAAGACACGATCAAAGGTTCGTGAAAGAACAATTTCGTCAAGGCGCTCACGGGTTCGTGAGCCCGCCGTCAGTGGAATTCGAATGTTTTCCTCAATTCCGTATTGCTTTTGAGCATGAAGTCGAGTTCGAACAATGAATCCTTTGTAAGTTCGCTTGACTTTCACCATGCCTGTGATAACGCCAACTTCTCGACCTTGGTTGTCAAGAACAGCACGGTCCAACATTTCGTCAGGCGCATACAGCTTCTCGTCGATTCGAATTGTGTTTCGCCACCTTCGTTGTAGTTCTCGCATCGACTTGGATAGTTTCACTGTTCCATCCGTCTGGATACTGTGGACCAATTCCTTTGGTAGCGGTGCTAGTTCTGCAGGCTTTCTCATGTATTCGTCAGCAACATCTGACTCAACTTGGATCCGCATCGATTGGACGCGAGCCTCGTTTGGGTGATGTCGTTCACCTACAATCGTTCCTACTTTTTTGTCGTTCACATAGACATCCCGGTGTACTAATTCCTGGATGTTGTATTCTTTATCTGCCATTTTTTCCCATCTCCTCGGGTCATGCCCGGTTAGGAGGTGTTCAACCGATGAATCATATATACTCTTCGTAAGTAAAAATTAACTTTTCAATTGAATTTTGTTTATTTTTGAGTTAAAACTGTATTGGGAATTACAAATATTTTCAAAAACGAATGTCGTATAATTTTCAAATTCTACCGTATTTCATTTCCAAAGAAACCCACTCTTCAATTGGAATCCAATTGCCGTTGGATTGTTCATGCCTTGATCGTAAAGATTACAAAATTAGTGAAAATTAGGTGATTCTCAATTGAGATTCATAATTTTGTCGAACGACTTTCATCATGAATTTACCGAGCACGTCTGCTAGATTAAGGCCAGAGGGCTATGTTCAAAGGAGTTCTTGGACAGCCTATACACATGGCGGATAATCCTCTCGCTATCTTACATCGTCTTCGTGAGGTAAGCGGGCCGAAAGAGACCGTAGGACTGAGCGACCATGTCATTGAGGATTTTTGCAATTCTGATGCAGATTTGGTCAAGGCGATACATGAAGCCGAACAAGTCCATCGTTCTCTGATGGAAGAGTTTGGCCAAGACGTCATGTCCCTTCCTGAACCTGAATTGATCGAACACTTGCAATCCGACAACGTAAATTTCTATTCGGCAGCCACCGTCAATCCTTACATCCCAATCGCCGGCAGAGGTCCTTGGCTTGTTACCGTTTGTGGAGCAGTTCTCCACGACAACGGAGGCTATGGAATGCTTGGAAGCGGACACGGTCCATCATCGGTCATCGATGCGATGAGTGAAAACTGGGTCATGGCGAATGTCATGACAGCATCGTTTTCGCAGAAACGTCTTGGAAACCGCCTCCGCAAGGAGCTTGGACACACACGTAAATCCTGTCCGTTTGATCGATTTATTTGCATGAACAGTGGTTCGGAATCGGTAACCGTTGGCCTCCGCATTGCAGATGTGAACGCCAAGCACATGACTGACCCCGGTGGTCGTCACGAAGGGAAACCAACGAAACTCCTTGCGGTAGAACGCGCATTCCATGGACGAACTGGTCGACCTGCACAGATTTCTCATTCATGCATGGATGGATACAAGAAAAATCTCGCAAGCTTCCGCGACATGGACAACCTGCTTCTTGTCCCTGCAAATGACATCGATGCACTCCAGGCAATGTTTCAACGAGCCGACGATGAAGGATTCTTCATTGAGATGATGGCGTTGGAACCTGTACAGGGTGAAGGAAGCCCCGGCCGTTGTGTCGATCGAGCATTCTACGACGAGGCCAGACGTCTGACCCTTGAACACGGTTCGATGCTCATGGTCGATTCCGTTCAAGCAGGACTTCGTGGACAAGGGTGCTTATCCGTCGTCGACTATGAAGGATTTGAGGACGCAGAAGCACCTGACCTTGAAGCTTGGTCAAAAGCATTGAATGCAGGGCAGTACCCATTGTCGGTCCTCGGAATGAACAAGCGTGCGAGCGATCTCTACGTCGTTGGTATTTACGGCAACACGATGACAACCAACCCACGAGCCTTGGAAACAGCTATCGCAGTATTGGATAACATCACACCAGAACTGAGAGATAACATCCGTGACCGAGGAAAAGAAATGGTTGAGAAACTGAAGATTCTCCAAGCCAAGTACCCTGAACAAATTCTCGAAGTTCAAGGCACTGGTTTGCTTGTGTGTGCAGAATTGAACCCCGACACGTTGCAAGTCGTCGGTTTCGACAAGGTCGAAGTCTGGTGTCGAAAGCATGGTCTTGGCGTCATACACGGTGGTGTGAACGCATTACGCTATACGCCTAACTTCGCAATCACATCAAAGGAGATTGACCTTGTCGTCGACATCACCGAGAGAGCCATTGAAGCCTTCATAGCGTGAGAAGAATGGTTCGTGTAAGCGTCCATCCTATCGATGGTTCCATCGCTCAATCCTTTATCGAGCGATTGCTCATGTTTGATGTGACGATTTGTCTTCACAAGGAAGATGCTCAACGCGTCCAAGAACGGTATGCTACGTTGCTGGAGGCTGGAATAGCAAACGTTGAATCATCGCATGGGGCTGAAATGAATTTCGTTTTCTTTTCAGAAGAGAACACCATCTCAATTAATGATTCATCCAGTGTTGTTCTTCACGATGTCCTTCCATCTGGGCAAAACAAAGGAATGGAGAATGCCGGGCTTGATTCAATATGGAGTCAAATTGAAACAACGACTGACAGCATTGGTTCCCATTTCTGGGTAGCTGAATCCGATGTTGTTGATGCCCTTGTTCGCATCGCACTCAATCAGCCAGCACTACCATCACGTATCGACATCGCCGGGCGCCGTCGGTGGTCAACGCAACAAAGTCACCATGAGTTGCAAATGCTTTACGGCAGGACTCGAGCAGGTACAACTGGGAAATTTACTGCATCGCTACTTGATCAACCCGCTTCACCAGAGATATCGGTCGTTCCAATCCGTTCTGAAGAACAAACGCCAAGGCCGCCACTCGGACCCCTGCACGATGTACTCATCGAATGCGACGGGCATGGTTGGCAACCAACCAGTCCATTACGCACTGCGATGATGGTTTACCTCGCTGGAAAACTCAACGATTGAAGATGTCGCTTCCAATCAAAGGAAGTAAGACACTTGCATCACCTTCAACGCACACGTTCGGCGCTTCTGGACGCATCTTACCCCAGCTAATGGCTTCTCGTAATCGAGCGCCTGAGAGGCTTCCATCGTGCTCCGGAGCCGTGGTAATGTAAACAGCAGCATCGAGACCACCTCGGTATTGATTCCACCAGATGACGTGATGTTTCGATATTCCACCTCCAACCATCAGTGCGTTTGAGGTCGCAACATCCCAAGTTAGATCGGACATGACCTGTTCATCAGCTATTGTATCGAGGTGGAAATCTCGATGCTTTTGTCGAAACATAAACAATTGAG
>JAKUNY010000167.1 GCA_022451765.1 Candidatus Poseidoniaceae archaeon | reverse complement strand
CGCTTGGTAGGGCAGACGCGCTTGTGAAAGCATACCTGTGCCATGGGAGGTAGTAGTACGACCCATAGTATCGGTAGAGGTAACCGTATGTGCTGTTGTAGCAGTATCCGTAGTAGACATAACAGTATCCACGGTTGCCGCTTGTTACCTTGATGGTTGGGTCAAGAGCGAGCGGGTATGCTCGGTCTTCGGACAACAACCAGTCTGAGTCAACAGCAGTGGTGAGGAGGACCATAGGACCGTAAACTTGGATAAAGTAGGTCCCGATGTACGGTTCAAGTCCACCGTCTTCGAGAACGACTGGCTCAGGAATGGTGGCCAAAAGTTCGCCGTTTTCGATGTTTCGAATCTCAAGTTCACCTTGTGTTGAGGTGATCTCTTCACCGAGCGCAACACCGTCGAGATAGAGGCCGTAGCCCATTGGTAGGCGGATGGTTTCCGTCATTCCAAAGTACTCTGCGATTTCATCGAGAACTGGGCGTTCTTGGATGAGGAGGTTTTGCTTGACCTGCGACGTATCGACTGAGTAGTCAAGAGCAAAGCCTTCTGCGAGAGGGTAACGAAGCACGTTTCCACCAACTTCTACATCACCAGTTGCTGGAGCAGCGTGGTAAGGCATTGGTGCAGTTCCCGTGATATCGATTGTTACGAGCATTGGGTTCTAAGCGGTGATGATAGGATCGACATACTGGTTTGGTTGGATGCTTACACCGCTGGCAACTTCTGCGCCGAACGTGGTTGTGAAGATGTTCTCTTTCACTTCCCAGCCTTCTGGCGTTGCCATGATGTTGAGGTTGATGTCCTCAAAGGCTCCACTGTCGGCAAGGTAATGCATTGGCTCATCGCTTGTGAGCTGTGCAATATTGCCGTCCTCAGTGAGGAATCCCTTTGTGTTAAACTGCCTCATGCCCAAGAGTTCTTGAGCGGCATCATACTCATAGGTTGTTTGTTCGATGGTCGCTGGCAGTTTGAAGAAATCGTCTACTTCTGAGACAATCTCTGCGTTACTGACAGTATCGGTTGCGGTGTTGTCTACCAGGCTTGTCATTGGCATAAATGCCATCAAAGCACATAGTAGAACGGCAATTCCGATTCCACCCATTGCGGTTTTCGTTTTCTTATTCTTGTTTCCCAACATAGTCATTCACCCCATACGGACTGTATGCAAGTGCTACCACGTTCTCCACCACTTATAGGAGTTGGGGTACAATTTCTTTGAATTCCGATTTTCGTTGAGGAAAAGAAACGTTATACTGAGAGGAAGTTTTCTATCATAGTAGTACAAACAATTTGTAAAATGAACATTTATTTTTATTCAAAATTTTGTATAAACTAACAATTTGAAACATTTGAGAATCGGTTTTTGCTAAATATCGATCATCGATGAAACGTGCATGAAAATAAAAAAGGCCAGAGAGGGCGCCTGAACGCCCTCTCTGGCGGCTCCTGTGCGTGCAAAGCGCACAGATTACGACAGGATTGTCGTTACGGGATCAGTAATCCCAGTCCTTGTCTTCGCCGTCGCCACCGCCTCGTGAGAGGATGAAGGCTCCAGCGATGAACGCAATTACGACCACACCACCGATGGCTCCCCAAGTCCAGCCTGGTAGCTCACCGCTAGAAGTGTCGTCACCGTCCGTGTTGTCGTCAGTGATTTCGCCTGCGTCGACCTCATTGGCGAAGGGTGCATCAGCACCTGCATCGCCGGAAGAGGATTCGTAGCCTATGTTTCCGACGTTGTCAACTGGGGCAACTGCGAAGTACACAGTACCTGTTCCTGTTGTTGGAATCATGACGTCTGCGGTCATCACGTCAACGCTGTTTGTTGAGACACAACTGCTTGTAGGCATTTCGACAGCAGTGAACGAACTTCGGCTGTGACAGACCATCCAATGATGAATGTCATCACCGCTTCCGTCCATGCTCCATGCCAAGGTCCACTTGTCGCCTGCTTCGGTCACGGTGACCGAGGTGGCAGATCCGCCCTCGACTTCCTTGTCCGCAACAACGGTTGCAGTTCCTATTGGAGTGCTGCATAGCCCATCGCTGTTGCAAACTGCAACTTCGATGTCGTAGGACTCACCGTGTGTGGTTGAGGAACCACTGTAGGTGTAGGTAGCGACAGTTCTGTCCAAGTCAACTTCGAAGGTGTTTCCACTCGCATCTGTGATGCTAACTGAAATTGTGTCGCCCGGAAGTGGTGTTCCGGTTAGACCCCAGTTCATTGTGATGTCTCCACCCATTCCTGCAGCAGCGCTGAAACCACTGATTGAGGCGCTTGGTGGATCCTTTGCTTGAAGAGGTGCATCAATGAGCAGGAACTTTCCTGCTGGCAAAACACCGCCGCTCAATGGTGCAGAGAGGACAGATTTCGTTGAGTCATCCTCGCTGTTGGTCGCACCATCCGCCAAGAGTTGAGTCAACACCGTGCTCTCACAGTTCGTTGTAAACCAGAGAGAAGATGCGCCAAGTCCTGAGTCGAAAATCATGTCAATGCTGTGAGCAAGAACATCGTTTGCAGCATAGGTTGTTACTGGCATGTAATCAACAACTGCAACTGGACTGTACTGACCAGAGAGTTCGCCACCTGCGCCATCCGGCAAGGTGATGCCTGAACATTCACCATCTGCTCCGTCAGTTACTTCGATGGTGAATGGAGCTTTGCTGAAGTATGTCAATGCGTAATTCATTGTGATACCGTTATCGGTCGTGTCTGTAGCGACACCGTCGTTCCAGATTTCGATGATGATTTCTTCGCTTACTTCACCGCCATGAGCGTCGGTAATGGTTACGACAACCGGGAAGGTTGTAACGAAGTCTTGAATCACCGGTGTTGTGCATGTTCGGCCAACACCGCCAGTTCCACCGCATCCAGCGAGAGGGATGCTTTCTGCACCTCCAGCCCACGAATAGGTGAGTCCTTCACCGTTCACGTCATCTGCGTCAAAGACGGATACTTCGAACTCGAGCATGTTTTCCATACCGAGCATGAGGTCGCCTTGCGTGACAAGGTCAAGCGAGGAGATGACTGGGAGGTTGTTTCGAACAACCTTTTCCATTGATACGATGTTGTTGCTTGGTTTCTGATCGGTCGTCTTTCCTTCCATGATCAATTCTGCCTCAATGGTGTATGTTCCAACATCGAACTCAACCATCGTGCAAGCATGTCCTAGGTCGAAGGCCATTGGCCCTGTACCGAGTAGAGCATGGTTGTAGGAAGGCTCAACACCCTGAAGCCATTCGTTCGCAGTGACGCTAATGACTTCGTTGGTGTCTGCGTTCGTGAATGTGAACGAAACGTTCCATTCGTACAACTCTGTAGCTGAAGAGCCTCGATGCTCAACGGTTGCATCGACATAGGAGGTACCAACTGAGAGGTCGCCTGGTTCCCCTGCGCCAACGGTGAAGGTAGCGATTCCTGTACCATCGCTGTTGTATCCTTGGTTGACGGTCAGCATGGAGATGCGGATGTCATGGAATGTCGAGAGCGCACCGTTGATTTCATCGGCGTTGTTGTTTGTGATGTCGTCTTTCGTGAACGATTCTTCACAGAAATTTGCATAGCTCTCTTCCGTTTGTACATCGTTGCCTTCTGCATCGGTCTCGTTTACAATGACCGTCTCTATGCAGGATTCAAATTGTCCGAACAGCGAGTATCCTGCGATGGCGACATCGACGCTGTAAGCAGCATCTGTGCCGCTGGTATCTGGCAGAACGGAACCAGTGTAGGTCCAGACTCCGTTGTTGATGTTGTCGGACATGATTGTTCGAATCTCAGTGATGTTATCGGTTGGATCGGACTCGTTTTGGTAAACAACGACAACTTGGTCGGTA
>JAKUNY010000166.1 GCA_022451765.1 Candidatus Poseidoniaceae archaeon | reverse complement strand
GACTCATCGGAAGAATGGAGAACTGCAGTGCAGGACTCTTTGGCAGCGTTTGCTTCGATGGATGAAGTGACAATCCAATATTCATGGGACATGAGCGGAGATGAGAGCGATGATTATGTCTACGAAGGCGATGATGGTTTCTGGGCAAAGAACCGAGTGGCCATCAATCAAGATCGCAAGGAAGCAAAACAGTTGTTCGCTGATAACAAAGAAACCATCGAAATGGATAGCGATTTTGAATCTTGGCGAACGGGTGAAATCGCCATTGATGTAACGTTTGATTCACGAATTCAGGAAGACTTGGTAAAGGCTGAATTGATATCTGGCCCCCTAACGGTCATCATCCTTGGAATCGTATTTGGTACCATCATTTCTGCCCTCCTTCCGTTTGGCGTCGCAGTTCTGACTGTTCTTTCAGCGATGGGAATAACCATCTGGCTTTCGAATACCATGGACGTAACGCAATATGCGATCAACATCATCACGCTCATTGGGATTGGGGTCTCGGTGGATTACTCTCTGTTCCTGGTGAACCGGTTCCGTGAAGAACTCAACCGGGGGAGGGACATCCGAACCTCGACTGCGATGACCGTCGCAACTGCCGGCAAAGCTGTGTTTTTCAGCGGAGTGACCGTTGCAATTGGTCTGATGGGGATGCTCTTCTTTGAAAATACGGGCCTGCCCAGCCTCGGAATAGGGGGTACACTGGCAGTAACTGTGGCCATGATTTTTTCAGTCGTTGTCCTCCCTGCTTTGATGGCAATTCTTGGTAAACGGGTATTTTTCGGGAAAATACCGTTTTCATTCAGTACGAAAAACGATGATGGAACTGGAATATGGGCGAAGATAGCAACAACGGTTATGGACAAACCTTGGGCGGTTCTCATACCAACACTCGTGATACTGCTGGGAGCAGGCTTGCCGTTCCTTTACGCAGATTTCTCAATTGCATCTCGAGATGCTTTACCTCCTGATGACGAAACCCGTGTAGGGTTTGAGCTCATGGACGAAAAATGGCCAGAAGAGGCTGTGAATGTCGCGATGGTCGTTCTTGACTTTGATGGCACAGACCCACTGTCCGAAGAGAATCTACGAGCAACATACAGTTGGATGCAGCAACACTTGGCCGATGAGCGTGTTATCAACGCCTTTGGCTATGCCTTACCTGACTCGAGCATGAATGAATCATCCGTAGTCGCCTATTGGCAAACACCTGACGAATATCTCACAGAAGAGGAGGTAGCCACTCGTGATTACCTAAGAGAACAATTCCTATCAAACGGCCTGACCTACATCATTTTCTCACTGAACGGACCAATCACTGGTGAGGATGGGCGAGGTTTCGTTGCCGATGTTCGTGAAGATCGAGACAATTTCCTTGATGGTCTCACCACTGGCGAAAACGGGCAATTGCTGGTCGCAGGATTTGCTGCCTATTCACTCGATGTCCAAAACGCCATTGAGGAAAATCTTCCCATTGCACTGGCATTCATCTTTATCTCGACAGTCCTTCTCATTTTTATCCAAGTCCGTAGCGTCATCATACCAATCAAAGCCATCATCATGAACATCCTTTCAATCTCGGCAACATTCGGAATGCTTGTCTTTGTGTTCCAGTGGGGGTACGGGTAGAGTCTGCTCAATTTTACAGATCAGCATATCGAAACTACAAATCGTGTGATCATCTTTTGCATCGTCTTTGGTTTATCGATGGACTATGAGGTCCTCATGCTTTCGCGAATACACGAAGAATGGGAAGTAACGGGCGACAACACTCAAGCGGTCGCAAACGGTCTGCAAAAGACCGGTCGCCTCATTACCGGCGCTGCTGCGATTATGGTTGTCGTTTTCATGGCGTTTGGGCTCTCTTCAGTCGTCATTCTCAAACAAATCGGTCTTGGTTTAGCCTTGGCAATCTTCCTTGATGCAACCATTGTTCGAGCGTTGGTGGTTCCCTCAACCATGCGGCTCATGGGTAACTGGAATTGGTGGTCACCAAAGTGGATGAACTCGCTCTTTGGTGCAGGCAACGTTTCCGATAAAGAAGATTTTGAGTAGGAACTTATTGGTTTGATTTCGATGGAAGCGTTCGATCAGTATCACGCCAATGACGATATAATTCGAAGCATAGCGACATTGTTTGTTTTAGGCGCTTTGGCCCTTTTCTTGCTTTTTGTGTTCGACATCCCATCGATGCTGGAATCAACCGGTGAATCACTCACTCCTGACACATGGGTGTTGCCAATCCTGATTTGGCGTCTGATTTGTTTCTGTGTGTGTGTTTCAGCGCTCGTCTACACGCTTCGAATGAAAAATGGACACATGGTCGTACGTTCCCATGCTCAAAAAGTCGACGAAGTCGTTCATCCAGTTGGGGTTGAGAATCTCGTCACGTTTAGCAGTTGGACGCTTGTTTTGAGTATTTTCTACTTCCTGTTTGCGATATTTGCCTCTGTTCAAATGTGGAGTGATTCAACACCTTCGACATCGCTTGACGTTCTTGTAAGCGGTTTTTTTGTCGTTGCCTTGGGTGCTTCATTTTTGACATCAACAGTTGTACGTTTTGTGATCCTTCCTGGAAATCACAAGGATGAAGAGCATCATCGCCGCCAATTTTGGTTCCACAATCAAGTCATGCATAATTTCTGCACACTTTTTTTAGTTGCTGAAATCTTATTCACAACACCACAATTGGAATTTAGTTACATGCTGTTTGGGATTCTAACCGGTTTGTCCTACGCTGTCTTTGCGTTTCCGTTTGCGATGTTTGGTGGAGGGTACTATGTCTATTCCTTCATCGACCCCCGACTTCAGCAAGCTCCTTTGTTCATCTCAGTATTGGCGTTCGCAATCTCATTCGCTTACATCGGCGTATGGATTGTGTCTGCGATGATTTCACTGAACTATGCACTCGGAGCAATCGTCCTGATGGTTTGGAGTTCTTCGATTGTTCAATTCGCACCACTGATTCGAATTCGTGGTGGACGTGCCGAGCCAAAAACCGAGGCTATTGGCAGATGAACGGTTTTGGCGCACGTCCAACAAACACGCTTAGATTTGTTTCTGGTGGACGTGCCGAGATTTGAACTCGGGGCCTCTACCATGCCAAGGTAGCGATCTTCCAACTGATCTACACGCCCGTTTGGGTGCTTACGCATCCTTTGCGACCGTCATGCCGATGATAAGCATTCCCAAACCAACACCTATGAGGAAGATGCTCAAGGGACTGACATGGCGGGAAAGGCATCCGGGCTTCTTGCAGATACGCCTGAACCGAAAGAAGATCCATACATTCCTGAAGGGTCTGTTGAAGAAGTGATCCATACGCTTTCAGGCGTTCTTGATGCGGTGTTTCGTCCTTGGGTTGCTGACAGGTTTTCTTTGGTATGGCTTGAGGTTACAGACGACCGACTTGGGATGACACGTTTTGATGAGGGGAGCAATGAATTGGTTCGAAGGAGAAAACTCCGACTCGATCCCGGTCCAATTACCATCGGACTGCATCCTGCACTTCTCCAAGACGAAGCCTTGTACAAGCACACCTTTGTGCACGAGTTGCTTCACGCAGCAGGATTGACGATTCACTCGAAGCAACACGACAAACTTGTCTCGCAAATTGCTCCCGCTCCCTCACTGAAGGAATCTCCGCTGCTCCAAAGAATGCGAGATGCAGTGCTTGGTAACCAAACAGTCCAATCGTGGACTTGTGGTCATTGCGGTTTTGTATGGAAGCGACGAACGGTACGCAAACCACGCCGATGTGTGAAGTGTGCTCGACCGCTCTAATCGATTGTAACCTTCTTGAAGAGTGAGCCTCCGCATTGAACAAGGACGTA
>JAKUNY010000165.1 GCA_022451765.1 Candidatus Poseidoniaceae archaeon | reverse complement strand
TATCTAATCGAACAGGACATAGGAGATGGGCAACGAGTCCTGGGCTGGTTTCCTACAAAGGAAATTGCTCAGGCCGCCCTATCACGTTCTGATCGTGGACTCAACAACGACACGGTAAAGATTCGCAAAATAACCCCCGACGAGGGCAAATTTTGGCTTTTTGTCAAGAGAGAACTGATCGGGGAGAGAACTACTTCCCCAAAATATCGATATTCTGTTCAAATCCAAGGAGGTCCTGATTCACCGTTCGAGATGGATCCAAACGAAATCGGCGTTTTCATAAGCAATCCCGACAGCAAACTCTCGAACGATTATTCTGGGGAACACGTTTACGTTAGACCAAAGTATACGGTTGGTAAATTGTCAAACGATAAACAAAACACAAACGTCCTAAATAGTGGATTCGTTGGATTATCGGATGAACACCCATTGAAAGAGCCGATGATAAAGGGTGCAGATCAAGTCGTTTATCCAAAAGACGGTGCTTACGTCAAATCGTTGGCCAGATTTTACCTGGACGAAGGAGACCAGCGGATTACGGTTGGATTACCTGGCGCAGATAATGCTCTTATTGTCAAACCCTACGAGAATTCGAAAGAGGTCCAAGTGCGCGTTTTCACAGGCTACGATTACTACGGAGACCACTTGGAGCAATTGGCGGTTTCATTTGAAGAAGGTGAATATGACCTCCAAGAACTGTTCGATACTGGCGTGGCCCCTTCGGTTGATCCAATAGATGGTTCACTTGATGGCAAAAAAGCGGTGGTTTTCATTAACCACAACAAAAACGTCCCATTCCTGAGACAGCCTGGTTCTCAATCCTCTTTCGAGCAAATTGAATACGATGGTGGCGATGCTTCGGGTTGGTATTTCCTCTCATCTGAAGACGGAACGTTGCCGCCAGCATACGAAATCTCTCGTATGATTGGTGAAAACGGCTACGATTACGTTCCTTCTGCTCTTATGAAGGGTTCAATGGCTCTTGGTTCAAGGCTAAACACTTCGAACGCTTTGGCCAAGGAAATAAGCTCTCAAGGAAACTTAAGGGATTACGACACAGATGTCCTGGTCGATGAGGAAGCATGGGGGATCATCGCCGAATCCTATCCGTTCGGAGCAATCCTAAAGGGGGACTTGGAGAAATTCAGTGAAAAAGAGCCACCTATGGGTAGCCTATTGGCAAAGAACATCGGTTTGTGGACTTGGCAACGTCCAGGATCTGTTATCACTGAAATGTCAAAATACCCATTCTCGGGGGGTGCTAACCAAGACGAGCCTCGGTTTGCTGACTTGTCGGGCAGGAGTCAAATCAACGTCGCATTACAACACCCTGTAAGGTCGTATGATCCTGAACGTCGTGTCAACCTCAAGCAAGGTGCTGAATACCCCAGGACTGTGCTGATGAATCGCAATCTGCAACTGAACAGGGAAAATCAAGGAAAGGCTGTGGTGCCAATCCTCGGTTTCATCAAACAAAATTATGGCAGAAAATTAGACGGTAAGCGTTTCTCAAATGGTGGTATTTCGTTTGCATTCCCAGATAGGGAAACAGCCGAAACCGTCGCTGGGATTAATCGGATGAATGGAATCAAGACCAGAACAATTCAAGTCAAACCAAGGAACCTATGGAGCCTTTACGGTCAATCGGCCAGGATGGAAAAGAATACCAAACCTGTTTACATTAACATAGCATTAGACGGTGTTGACGTTAGAACGTATGCGAGGATGAATTGAATGTCAAATGAAAAGGTAGTAAATTGGCTCTCGAAGCAAGGTGCTGTTGATTTGAACGATCCGATGACACGGATTAGCGTGCTTGGAACTATTGGTTCAATGAGAGGCATCAAACGTGAAAACGTGAGGATCGCTATTGATGCTTATGCACGTTCCAAAAAGGATGCAATCATAGATACCAAGAAGGAGCGAGAAGAGCTTGCTTTGCTGATAACCAGGCAATCCAACAGAAACGCCCCCAGGGTTCCGCTTTCGAGAGCATGGGGTGCTGGTCGTGAAATGTTGAGGAAACGCAGGTGGGATTTTGGTGCTTCAAGTGGCAAGGGTGTCCGAACATTTGACAAGCGATGGAGGGGTCATTTGATTGCCGATACCAGGACAAAAAAGGCTGCTGACACGTTGGCTACTTTTCTTCGAAGAAACAACACAGGGAAGGTCCGTGTAGTCCCTTACACATCTGGCAAACGAACCCACTTTTCTGTTTATTCTGAAAGGGCTGTTGACATTGCATCTCGGAAGGATTTGAAAGGAGCAAAAAAACACCTGAAGCAAAGAGAGATTGAGGAATTGAATCGAAGGATGGATCCAACAAAAGCAAACCGTAGTGGACGTAGGCAACTGCTGACAACCAAAAAGAATCTCCCCTCTCTTGGAATCAAGATGAAGCGGCGAGGGCTTAGATGATCAAAACAAGGCACGGTTGGTTTGCATGTTGGATGGTTTTCCTGGATAACGAGGGAAACCTTGAACTCGTTTTATTCGATGAAGAGCTTTCAACGCATGAATGATTGATTGATGCGGCGAACGAAATCGGTCATGTCCCTTGCTTTGCATCTCGAACACACATGCGGGAGCGACTGTGATCGCAATGATGCCCCGCAGATGCGACAGGAGGGTTTTGATGTTATCATTCGGATTCACCAAACCTGCAAAAAAAAATCGCTGGTCCGTTGACCAAAGAATCGCCGTTTAGGATAGTGGCATAGAGATTGATTGGCAACCCCATTAGTGCGCCCTCGCCGTTGAAAAACATCTCAACATCACCACGCTCAATGCGAGGCTTCAGGGCATCGATGATTCTCATTTTTTCAATGTCCCCCATTTCCATGGAATGCATGTAAGAATCAATTGCGTGTTCGTAAAGAGTCAATTCCTTCCTGGTAGCAAAACCACCCAGGACTTCCTCCATGTGCTGTAAGGTGTTTTCAGCCAACGTGATCGGGCGGATTGATTGACTTTCGACAACATAAACCATCATCAATTCACCTCGCAGGGGGCAATGATGAACATGCAATCATCCGAGCAAAGTCGCGTCCTTGACGCTTTGCATCCTCTTTATCTATGAATGAACGCTCTTGAACCAATTGCTGGTCTCGCATCAGCACCATTACCTTGTTTTCGTAGTCAATTTTGATTTCGAACTTCATTGATCCCATCCTCCAATGTCGTTTCAAATGCCCTGGGCGTATTCGATTCCAGTCCCCATGACCAATTGATGAGCGGCAACGTGCCTTTCCATGACGTCCTTCGCTCCCGAACTCTTGAGAGCTTCCGTCATGGCATTATACAGAGACCAAAGGTTGCGGTCTTCAAAGTCTGCCTGTGGTGGCTTTTCCCAAGCACGATGAGCGGCAAGCAACTGGCGGGGCTTCAAAATCTCTCGACCATAAGCGACACCCATCAATGCATACCCCATGTTGTCATCGATTTCATGCTCAAGCATTGTGAGACGATCGTGTTCGATAGAACGATGTTTGGTTGGCGCCTGAGACATAGCGCCCCTGATTAGAGAAAGAACGTCCTGGGTTGCTTCCCCTGTGTGTTTACGTGAGACTCGTATGTCGCCAGAAAAGCATAGGTTGTCGCAAACGAAAACCTTCGCTCCCATACAGACTCCCATAGCCATGGACTGATCGTAGGAATTTCGGATTCCAATAGAAAGCCCGATGTGTTCGAATTCCTCATGTTCGTAGGTAAGCACGGAGAATGCTTTGTTTCCATAATTTTCACCGTATGTAGGAGAGAGAGCGTGGGCTTCGTCTTTGAACACATAACCAGGCAGATAAGCTTCGGCATTGTCTTGGACCATTTGGATAAGTTCGCCGTGGCTTACTGGGGCATAGGTTTCGGTCGGTTCGGGCATTTTG
>JAKUNY010000164.1 GCA_022451765.1 Candidatus Poseidoniaceae archaeon | reverse complement strand
CAAGAAACTGTTGGCATCAACAACTGTTACCATTGTATCGAGTCGAGAAACGTGACCCAAACTCACGCCGTTTTCGTCTTCAAAGGTAAAGGTTTGAGCAACTGGAATGGGCTCTGAGATACCCGTTGATTCAATGAGGAGATAATCAAAACGACCCTCTTGAGCGAGCCGTGAAACTTCTTCGAGTAAAGCATCTCGCAAGGGACAACAAATACAACCATTCTACATTTCCACAAGGTTCTCTTCCGTGCGACTCAGCTCAGCGCCGCCTTTCTCAACGAGCGCAGCATCAATGTTTACTTCACTCATATCATTGACGATAACAGCAACACGACGGCCATCGCGGTTGTTGAGAACTTCGTTGAGTAGCGTTGTTTTCCCGGCACCTAGAAAGCCAGAAAGTACTGTTACTGGAAGGCGGTTATCGGTTTCTGTTGTTGCATCATTCATTGAATCACTTGGTCATGCCTTTCGTCCACTACTATTAATATGTTTTTTTGAATATGTAATAATCAATTTGTTTGGTCTTTTTGTTAGTTGGATTCCTTATTCATCTATTTTCAACAAAACCCTTGTTTTGTTTTGATGCATGATAGGAGGCGAACGGTGGACAACAGCCAATTCCCCTTCACCGTACTTTTTTCCTTTCAGAAACAACACATCGAATGTGTTTGCTCGGTTGATTGCATTCGCATCCTTTACAATTCTGTTGTTGTCCCCTCCACCGAGAGCACTGCGTTCAACGTTTGAATGATCCAGCCATTCAGTTCCAGGTCCAAAATAAGTGCAAAGAAGACGTTGGCGATAGTGATCGACATGAAACAGACGACACATGTCGGTTGTGACAATTTCAAGTTGCAACTTTACCTTACCAGATTTCGTTGTGGCTTCGAAAAGCTTGGTAAGCCGAAGAATGTCATCAATGAGTATACCCTTTTCACCTGCTATTGGCCCGTCTGGCAAATGTTGATCGAGGAGATCATACGTCGACTGTAAATCGATACCGTCGTAAAAAACATGTATGAAAGATGTCAATTCTTCGATTACATTAGCCAGATAACTCTCAATCTCTTCTACACGAGTCCGTTCTTCAACCAACACCTGATTTGGCCAACCGTTGGAGGCCTGACGAGATTGATAATTCTGCATGGTTATTAATCAAAATATATTTTGTATTAAAGCCCTTGGTTTGGATTGCATCCGTCTCCTGAGTCAATGCAACACTACCTATCGTTTGGGATAGAGGGTGATGGTGGACGCTGGGGGATTTGAACCCCCGGCCTTCTGGTTGCAAACCAGACGCTCTTCCAACTGAGCTAAGCGCCCCTCGTGGCTGTCCCTATGGACACTTCCTTTTGAGTGTTTCATTGTCGATGTTCATACGCAATCGATGGTTGCGTTTCGATCGGGTCCCACGCCCACGCTCGAACACGGAATACCAAGGATTGACTCAAGTTGGTGCACATAGTCTTGAGCAGCTTTTGGCAAAGATGCAATGCCCAACTTGTTGTCGTTTGCATGCTGAGCAACAACCAACCATTCCTCCAATGTCTTGGATTCAAAGCCCGGAACAGTCACATAGATTGGTTTGCATCTGGCAAGTGCGGAAGCACTGCTCGGCATTTCAGTAATTTCTGCGCCGTCCAACTCGTAAGCAACACATATCTTCAGTTCATCCAATCCCCCCAAAACATCGAGTTTTGTCAATGCAAGGGAAGTAAATCCGTTTATTCGGTGTGCATGACGCATGACGACTGCATCGAACCACCCACAACGGCGTTTTCGGCCCGTCGTTGTGCCAAATTCGTGTCCAACTGTTCCTAGGTGGTCGCCGACGTCGTCTTCCAATTCTGTCGGCATCGCACCGTTTCCGACACGTGTGATGTACGCTTTGGTAATACCAATCACTTCATCGACATGACCTGGATGGATTCCAGCGCCGTGCGTAGCATTTCCACGGGAGGTAACCGAAGAGGTCACAAATGGAAACGTTCCCTGATCGATGTCAAGCAGGCACCCCTGTGCGCCCTCAAGAATGACATTCTCCTTGAGTTTGAGTGCGTTGTCCAGCATGAGACCTGTGTTGGCAATGCTCGTCGAATAGTTGGAATGAATCCAAGCTACTTCTTTTGCGAGTTCATTCGAATCGATGCGGACATCTGAACCCGCTGCGGCTAGTGAACTGTTCATTCGCTCGGCCGTTGTGGAGGCCCAAGACGAGTCGCTTACAACCTCACTTACATCACCAAATCGCAGGCCTATTCGATTGATTTTATCGGAGTAGGTCGGTCCGATGCCCCGTCCGGTTGTCCCTATTGTTTTGTCAAGACTGTCCATCGCTCGATGGTACGGGAGAATGATGTGCGCCCGTTCTGAAACAAACAAGCGGCGTCCACGAGGGTCATCTCCACCCGTCTCAATCCACTTTTCAATTTCAGTATTGAGCACCCAAGGGTCAACGACCATTCCATCTCCAAGCACCAGTGAACATTCCTGTCGAGTAATTCCCGATGGTAGCAGATGGAATTTCAGTACACGTTCCCCTATAACAACCGTATGACCTGCGTTGTTTCCGCCTTGGAATCTGGCGACCCATGTCGCTTCTTCTGCAAGCCTATCGACAAGTTTGCCCTTTCCTTCATCGCCCCATTGCGCTCCTAAAATAACGGTTGCTGGCATATTGTTCAAATCGAACCAATCCTAGAATGTCTTTGAACTATACCCTGTTGCGGCTTCGATATTTGCGGGACAGTATGGGGTCATTTGAACACATCTTCATATACTGTCGTTCAAACTTCTTAACGTAGTGAAAAAATCGGGTTGTTTCCTTTCCAAATGGGCGCCTGCGGCTGATGGTTTATGATGCAGTAAAAGCAACAATTTATATATCGGTTAGAACAATTACTATACCTGGAGTTGAGAAGATGAGTGCAAGTTTTGACAGTAATGGCGGTCGCAACCAGAACGATACAAACGTTTCCAGTGAACGTCGAGTTCTCGAAGGTCACACAAGACCCTGCGAGGAGTGCGGTGCGGTGGATTGGAGTCTTGACGCCACCCGTGGTGAAGTCACATGCAACAGTTGCGGACTGGTCGTTGAAGAGAACGTACTTGATCCTGGCGCAGAATGGACTCAAAGAGACCGAGGAGAGGATCGTTCCCGTGTTGGTGCACCAATGACCTATACCCTGGCCGATCGTGGTCTGAACACCACCATCGATGTTCGTGATTTGAACACAGGCGCAGCTAGCCGACACGGCATCTCAAGCCAGAGCCGAAGAGAATGGCGACGACGACGAATCATCGATGAGCGTTCAAAAACCCGCAAATCCCGCGAGAGGAACCTCGTGAAAGCCAACCAATTCATTCGTGACCGCTCGCAACTCCCCACAGCATTGCAGGAAGAAGTTGCGCGGTTGTATCGACGTCTTTCCGACAAAGGGTACGTGACCGGTCGTTCCATTGCAGGCGTTGCTGCAGCGTGCACATACCTCGTCGCCCGTGAGGAGAACGTACCTCGACAGATTCCAGACATCGCTGAACAATTTTCAATCGAGGAGAAGGAATTGTCACGGTTGATACGACAAGTGTCACGAATGCTCAACATGCACTCCATTAGCTCTCCTGACCAATACATTGACCCATTCATGTCGAAACTCGAGCTTGCGCCTTCCATGCGAAGTCAGGTACAACACCTGTGGTCGGTCATCAAACCGCATGAAGATGTATGGCAAGGAAAGAAACCGATGGGAGTCGCTGCAGCGTTGATCTACAAAGCGTGCAACGAGTCTGGCTCTCCAAGAACACAGTCTGAAATTTGCTCCATTGCCAACGTCTCGGAGGTAACCCTGCGAGGTTTGTTGCGACTGATTGAGGGGCTTCTTGCTAA
>JAKUNY010000163.1:2666-3893 GCA_022451765.1 Candidatus Poseidoniaceae archaeon | reverse complement strand
GCCTTGACATCGTTATCGACGGAACGGATGAATACGACCCAAGTTTCCAATTGATCAAGGGAGGTGGTGCAGCCCTGCTACGAGAGAAAATTGTGGCTCAACAATCGGCTGCCATGGTCGTTGTTGCTGACCATCGAAAGCAAGTTCATTGTCTGGGAGCATTCGGTATTCCAATCGAAATTACTCCCTTCGCTTCTGATGTGACCGTTTCTGCACTTTCGTCACTGCTCAACTGCGAGGTTGAACTGCGAACGATGGAGGGTAAGCACATACTTACCGATAACGGTAACTGCATAGCAGATGCACAAATTGGGCCGAGCATTACCGATCCGGTAGCGACTGAAGCAATGATACTCAACGTTGCAGGTGTGGTGCAGGTTGGCTTGTTCAACAACATGTGCGATGCTGTTGTGTTAGCGAGTGAATCCGGCGTGAGCACGCTCATGAATCCGAATGGTCGCTTGTAGGCGGGCCTGACGGGGTTCGAACCCGCGACCGACGGATTAAGAGTCCGTCGCTCTACCTGACTAAGCTACAGGCCCACACTTCCCTCAGAAAGGATGTATTTAATCATCATGGGACAACGTCGTTCCTGCTTCGCCTCTCATTGCAGAGAGTGCATCACCTGGTTGGCAAAGGATTGAACGCATCGTTGGCAATGCTCGAACTGCATCAATCATGCTCTTGATTTTGGGACCCATAGAACCTGCTGGAAATTGACCATCATCGAGAAATTGTTGAGCCTCTCCAATCGTAAGGTGTCGGTGTTCCTCTTGGCTGTCTTGACCAAAATTAGTGTAAACAGCTGCCACACCTGTCGAAATGATAAGTGCCTCAGCTTCCAAATCGACTGCGAGCAGTGAGGACAATCGATCCTTGTCGATAACAGATGGAATGCCATTGTATTGACGATCTCTCTCAGTGACCGGAATTCCCCCCCCACCTCCGCAAATAACAACCGCTCGTTGTTCAAAAAGCGTGCGAATAACGAACAAATCCAAAATGCTCGTTGGACTTGGGCTGGCAACAACGCGACGGGGCCCATGAATCGTCGTGGCGATGTCCCAATCACGTTGCATCACATCTTGAGCAGAGAGTATAGGTCCGACAGGTTTGGTTGGGAATTCAAAGGCTGGGTCGTTTTCATCAACCAAGACGCGTGTCAAAACTACAGCAGTCCTCTCAGGCCTGTGTCTGTGTTTGAGAATGCTGTTAAGTTGGAGCGAG
>JAKUNY010000163.1:0-2656 GCA_022451765.1 Candidatus Poseidoniaceae archaeon | reverse complement strand
ATTCCTTGAGTATAGCCAACACATAGAACCTAGCGATGAATGAAATCATCATCGTGCGACATGAGTTCTCCAACTTGGGGCCCATTTCCGTGTGTTAGGACGACTGACCATCCTCCCTCGAGGAGATCGACTACATCGCTCATGACTTTGGCCAAAACGAGAGAGTGTTCGTCAACATCTTTCGCTCCTGGAGGAGAAAGCGCATTACCACCTATCGCATAGACGACTGTTTTGGTCACGGGCTGAATTTTCTGGAGTCATGTTTGATGCTTTCGTACACAGATGGAAACAAGTCCGTATTTTTGGTTTTGTTCCAACTGGCCGGACTTCAAACATGATATGTGAGAACGTAAACGGGACAACATGGTCAAAGACATCTGGATTGGTGATGTACAAAACGGCGATTACGATGGGCAAGACGTCGAACTCAAAGGTTGGGTAAAGCGGACCCGAGGCGCGAATAAAATCCGATTCGTTGTCCTACGCGATTCCACAGGTACCATCCAATGCGTTGCAAAACGGGATGTTGTTGGTGATGATGCGTTTGAAGCCATTGCTTCAGCACTCATCGAATCATCGCTGATCATCAACGGCACTGTCAATGTGGACGAACGCAGTGAAGGCGGGCATGAACTTGTTGTCTCTTCAGTTGAAATCGTAGGTCCAGTCGACCCAGAACGTCCGTTTCCCATTACTGAATCAGCAATGAAAGCAGCAGACGGAGGAGAAACGGAATTCCTTCTCGACAAGCGCCGCCTCTATCTTCGAACCAGTCGAATGACAACGATGCTGAAAATGCGTTCATCCGTCTTCGGAGCAATTCACTCCTATTTCCGAGATTTGGACTTCGTCGAATATCAAGCACCTAATTTTGTCGCTGGTGCGGTTGAAGGTGGTTCAACCTTGTTCGAAGTACCCTACTTTGGACGAAAGGCCTACCTCACACAATCATGGCAACTCTATGCAGAAGCAGCCATGCCGGCTCTTGAACGACTCTACACCATTGCCCCATCCTTCCGAGCAGAGAAATCACGTACACGACGACATTTAACCGAGTTCTGGCATGCGGAGATGGAGATTGCTTGGGCAACCAACGAAGAGGTCATGACCCACGGCGAGGGCGTTGTCCGCCACATTGCATCGACACTTCTCGATGAACGAAGTGAAGAGCTGGAATCCCTTGGAAGAGATTTGAAACTCCTAGCAAGGTATGCAGACTCCCCATTCCCGAGAATGCGTTACGATGAGGCCATTGAAATTCTTCAAGGCAAAGGGGTTGATGTTGAATGGGGACAAGATCTTGACTACTCAAAGGAAAAAATCCTGACGCAAGACTTTGATGTTCCACATTTCCTGACACACTACCCAAGGATTGCAAAACCATTCTACCACCGCATTGATCCGGGTGATGACAAGTATGTATTATGCCACGATTTGCTCGCCCCGGAAGGATACGGAGAAATTATCGGTGGAGGAGAACGAACTTGGTCAGAGCAGGAGATTCTTCAGCGACTTGAAGAAGAAGGCACACCAAAAGAAGCGTATCAGTTCTACATTGATACTCGTAGCTATGGGGGTGTTCCACACGGCGGATTTGGATTGGGTGGTGATCGAGTATGCTCATGGCTAAGTGGTGCTGACCACATTCGAGAAGTCATCCCATTCCCTCGTGATTCACGACGAGTGACGCCTTGAGGCGATGAAATGCAACCGATTGTTGCTTTGGGATGCGGCCTTGTAGGAGAGTATGTCATTCACCGTCTTGCTGATGACGGTCATCAGGTCGCAGCAGTCGATTTACAGATACCGAAATCCCTAGCAAATCGCAGAGAGGTATTGTCTATAGAACAAGATGCATATCAATATGTTGAATCCCTAAAGGAGCCTGCGATTATCATTAACATGCTCCCAGGCCGCATTGGCCATGACATTCGTATTCCATTGATTCGAGGAGGGCACAACATCGTCGACCTCGCCTTTACGGAAGAGGACCCACAAACACTGGATGCGATGGCCAAGCAACATTCTGCCACAATGATTTGGGACATCGGAATAGCTCCTGGCTTGTCGAACATGCTGCTTGCACAAGCACAACGTGAATTGGGAGCAATGGACGATGTACGCATCCGAGTTGGTGGCAATCCAACTGAACCTGACCAAGAGTGGTCCTACATGGCCCCGTTTTCACCCTCCGATGTTATTGAAGAATACACTCGACCTGCCCGTATTGTCGAAGATTGGAAGGTTGTCACCGTTCCAGCACTGACGGAACGACATCGAATTGCTGTTGGGGGGACGGATGGGATGGATGCATTCCTAACCGATGGACTACGGAGCGTGCTTACAACAATTCAAGCGAAGCACATGGCAGAATACACCGTACGATGGCCGCAACACATTGACCGATGGCTCGCTGAGGGTTCCGCAACGCCGGAAGCGGAACTTTTGGATGCATGGAAGTATGATGCAAACAGGGCTGAATTTACGTGGATGCATGTCCGATGTCAGCGAGATGATGTGGTACGCGAATGGACGATCGTTGATTATGGAAAAGATGGCGATGGTTCAATGGCTCGAACAACCGGTCTCGTCACATATGCGCTTGCATCGCTTTTTGCTACCAAAGGTCCAGCGCATTGTGGCCTTAATCCGGGAG
>JAKUNY010000162.1 GCA_022451765.1 Candidatus Poseidoniaceae archaeon | reverse complement strand
TGCACCGTTGGAATTGGACCCAACAGGTGATGAGGACGGCGATGGTGTTCCAGATGATGCGGAACGATACGACTTTACATTCACGTGGGACAATTCTACTGGAATGTACAACATGTCGACTCTTTACGATAGGGGGTATGAAAACTGGGTTGGTGAAACGTCCGAAGGTGACGCTGAATTCAGGGATAATTTCCAAGAATATTTCCCTGAGCCAGACTACAGTGTCGGTGACAAAGGAGATAGTACTCTAGGACAAGGCATCATTGTCTGTTTGATTGTTCTGGCATTTGTTGCCGTTATTGGCGGTGGCATCCTCTTTATTCAAAGCAAGGAATTGGGTTGGATCGGAATCGTTGCCATGGTTGGTTTGGTTGTGGGGCGCATCATCGCTTCTTCATGTTTGGTGGGACAACAGGACACCGAAGAAGAAGATGTCCAACAAATTGGACTCGAGGATGCAACATCACTCCAACTTGCCTTTGACAACACAAGCGACCACAGATTCTCAATCCTGTTCGTTGGAGGTGAACTCTCTGGTGAATCAGAACTCGGCGATCGACACCCGACGGTCATTGATCAGGGTGGCCCAGTCGATGGATATGCGGAATTCATGCGCGACAAGGTATGGGAGCCATTCAACATCACTGTGTCCCTGCAGTGGATTATTCTCGGAATGTTCGTTGGTGTTGCGATGGGTAGTGCAGGTGCGCAAGCCCGTTCCATGTTCTCTCAATTGGTTCCTGAGACCAGAACATCTGAGTTCTTTGGCTTCTTTGGTTTCCTTGGGAAATCTGCAGCCATGATTGGGACCTTCCTTTACGGTATTGCGAGTTCGCTCTTCGATAGTCGTGTTGCGATTCTGACCATAACCATCGTTATTCTAGCGGGAACATTCCTCACAAGTCGAGTCGATCTCGAAGAAGGTATACGCGTTGCCGAGGAAGAAGATGCCAGAGCCCGTGCTGAAGCGGCTTCGGACAACAATTCCTGATGAGGGAGTACAATGCGTGGCTTTCCACAGATTCAGATCACCTTCTGGGTTGTCCGGATCTTTATGATGGGAATTGTGTGGGGGTTGCCTGTTGCTCCTGCCTTGTACGTATTCGATTGGTTGACATCGTTTGGACCCGGTGACAGAAGCTGGCCGGACCTTTTCTTGACCGGGTTCGCTGCATCGATCGCCGTAATCACATGGGGTTTGCTTCTTCTGGTTCTATCAGGGAGTCTTCAATTCCTTATCCGATTGCGATTTGAGGGGAGAATCGTTGCACCGCTTAGTTCTACGACAACAATTCGATGGGCGATATGCGGATTACTTCATCGGTCGACACAACCGTTTCTGGTCCATGTTGTTCCATCCTTCTTTGCGAATGCATACTACCGATTAGGCGGATGTAAAATTGGGAAAAATGTGAACATCAATTCAGTGAAAATAAACGACCCATCCTTGGTTGAACTCGGTGACAATGTCGTTGTCGGCGGTGGTGCCACGATGAACGGCCATTTGGTCGAAAAAGGAAACATCGTCCTCGAAAGGATACAGTTGGAAAAAACTCAACTGTCGGTGCGAATACAATGGTTGGTCCAGGTGCAAAAATTGGTGAAAATTGTGTCCTTGGTAATCGTGCCGTTCTACCTAAGCGCAAGTCGATTCCAGACGGAGAGATATGGGTGGGTATTCCCGCACGACCGATTGTCTACAGTAACCCTGATTCTTCCAAATGAAAAACACACGCGCAAGTTCCAAACTGATTTGTCTCAAAGCAATGTCTTCGTTGATGCCTCTCGATCACAAGAATCACAATCGATCAGGATAAAACGCATGCATTGTTTGAATTAACGGAATCCATGAGGGCAACTGTATTCAAGTGTCCGCGCCACCAAGAGCCAACGGGGAGTGCATACTATGGCCGATAAATCAGCGAAGGATACACCCAAGAATCCTCCAAAATCGGTAGTCTTGAATCCATCTGGGGCGTCCAGTGATGAATTTGATTCCGGTTCAACGGTTCAACGCTCAGCGTACCGACAACCGGTTACTGCAAAAGGACTGAAAGCAATCGAGGACGGGACGCTTACTTGGCTCGATGACGAGATGTACAACAATCTCAATACGGGTGTTCTTGAACAATATCTCGAAGAGAAAAACATTGATGAGTCCTTCGAAGTATCGCACTGGTCCCCATCGAAAGTGATGATTGGTATCGCTATTGGGGCTATATTTTCAGGTGTTACAGCTTACATTGGTCTGAAACTTGGATTAGCAATATCAGCGGCATGGTACATCGCTTATCTTCTCGGTATGGCGCTTAAGTGGTCACCATCTGAACGCAACATTGCTACATCGGCTACAACCGGTGCAACACATGCTTCAACAGGTTTCATTTTCACCTTCCCAGCCATTTTCCTGTTGGCATCAAAAGCCCAATATTCACTCGCTGAAGGTCCCTTAATTACACTTGAAGACGGAGAAGCATTCAGATTGGCGTTTATTGCAATTGTTGCTTCAATGTTCGCAGGCTTCCTCGGCGTCATGTATTTCATCATCTTTAGGCGGGTTTGGCTGGTTGAAGATCCACTTCCTCTACCCGGATTCGAAGCTACTCTGAAGATGTTGGATATTGCCTCAGACGTGAATACAGGAGCCGTTGAACACGCTCGTGATTCGTTGAAAACAATTGGGTTATGGACTGGAATTACCATGGTCGGAATGTTCCTGATCGAGTATCCGCTGATATGGCTTTCGGACAAGAAACTCTCGGTCATGGATTGGCTCGCAGAGACCGCGCACGTTGGCGATATTGGGCTTGCATCGTTCTACAGTGCTGGAAAAATTCACCAACCATCTGGAATCTATGAAGACGGTTCTTCCAAGAAGTACACGCAATGGTCCGAAGAAAGTGCGTGGAACCCGTTTGCCTACACTTATGTCGGCGTTGCATTAACGCCCTCGATGTTCGCCATAGGTTGGTTCATGAAAACCCGTGTTGCCTTTTTGGTGAATCTCGGTACACTTGTTGGTTGGTTCTTCCTCGTACCTTTGGCCGTGTTCAGCAATTTCCCTGTGTACGATGCGACCATGCAGGCAAACGTTCCAATACAATCCTATGCAAGTGAGGGTGGTCAAGCCCTGCAGATGATTGCTTTCTCAAAGACGGTTCGTACGATAGCAATCGGTTCAATTGTTGGTGGTGGAATGTTTGGTCTAGCAAAGATGTGGCGAACGTTTGCCAACATCTTCAAGGACATTGGCGCAGCCTTCAGAGGGGAAGGATCACAAGAGTACATGGAAGGAAAGGGCTGGTATGAGTGGCCTTTGATGCATATTCCAATCTTCATGGGTCTGACCTTCCTTTCGTTGATCATCATCTTCTGGGTGGGTGGATTCCCGATTGCTGCTGCGATAATTTTCGCAACGGTCCTTATCTTGACCACATTCCTCTTGGGGGCCATCGCTGTGCGTGTCATGGGTGAAACGGGTATTGAGCCGGTCTCAGGAACTTCTTTCATCGTCCTGCTCATGCTGCTCGGAATCTTCCTCAACTTCGACGAGGCTCTTGGCTTGAGCAAACAAGATGCTGTTCTGCTCGGACTTGTTGGTACAACTGTGTTTGG
>JAKUNY010000161.1 GCA_022451765.1 Candidatus Poseidoniaceae archaeon | reverse complement strand
GCGCCCAACTACGCACACCACCCGTTCAACTAACCAATGAACAACCATTACCACAACTACCAATTTCAGTAACGCCTACAGAAATTCATCCTGTGCAAGAAAGTGTGGAACCAGCCCAAATGACGGGTGAAGCCCCTGAAGTTATGGAACCAACGCCTGATGAGACTGTACAAACCGCAACAGCTCCTGCAGGACCACCGGTCATGACGTCGACGCCTCCGAAGCCAATACCGGCCCCACTACCGCCTCCAATATCTCCGCCGGCTGCACCTCCAATCGTTGCTCCGCCCGCAGTTGTTGCTCCACCAATACCGATTCCAATACCGCCGCCTCTTGCGCCAATGCCATCCCCTCCCGGCGGACTTAATCAGCCGGTTCCTCTTGACATGCCAATGCCCGAGGCACCGAGAGTTGCTGTTCAAGCGACACCGGATGAGGAGCCATTAATCACCCAAGAAGAGCAGGATGCATTGTTGGATGAGTTGGCGTGATTAATTGATTCCGCCCGCTGCCGGTAATGCCATAGATTGAATCAGTCGTTCGGTATGGAGGTGCAATTCTTTCATGTTTGTACTTTCAGGAAGTGGCTCAACATCTGCTTGAAGTGGTACCCGGACACCTGGCCCTGGCGTTCTGTTCAATGCCATACCCAATCGGGCTGCATCCTCAAAGAAGTCACCGGATGCCCCCATATGGCGGGCTTCGAGTCGCATTCTGACCCATTGATTGTATTTTGGAACTACATTACCAATGGAATCAATCATTTGTGATCGGTTGGAGTCATTTGAATCGTTTTGTGGAAGCAGTCTCAACACCAAGCGTAGCAAACGGTCCACGCGAATGTCACGCGGTTCCACCCCTACATGGGATGCAAGTGCTCTTCTCAGGTTCGACACGTCGCCTGTCCCGGCTAGAGCATTTGCTTCTGTTGTTAATCCAAGAACATGAAGGAGGTGTTCATACGATGAGACGTCCACCTCTCGTGTAGGACTCTTCATTGGTTGTGCTTGTTCCTTTTGTTCGACGTGCGCAACTGTCTTAATTTCCTCAAGTGCTGTTTTCGTCTCCTTTGGGACTTTAATCGGGGTTTGTATGATTTCGGCTGTCTCGACGACTTTTACATCATCATCGACCTCGGTAGTCGGTTCAAAGTGGTCGTCCATCGCCTCAAGCATTGCTTCATGCGCTTCTTCAAGTGTTGAGTTTGGTTGGACTTTCGCAGGGATCTTTTGAATCACGGACTGTTCCATCGGAAGAAGAACTGGTCGCTGTTCGGGTAACCAAGCGCTGTATGTGTAGTCCTCATCCTCGATGTCTCGCTCAGCCAAATGACGGATGAGTGCAGGGATTTGTTGTTCGATTCGGACCAATTCCAACGGATCACGAATCTGATATGATACAGCATCCGCCCGCCCGACATCTCGGCGCCAATCGAGGGCTGCAATTCGTCGCTGAATTGGACCAATACGGGTCACTGCCTCCATTGATTGGACGAACTGTTTGAAGAATGATTCGGACTCTTTTTCTTGGAGGTGAAGGAGTTCGGTTATGTTCCAGCCGCGACTTTCAAGTCGCAGAAGCTCCGCATTTGTTCTAGATATCGCATTTGAAATTGTGTTGTTTGAAATCCTATCACGAGATTGATGTTCAATTGATGCCAATGCGATTTCGAAAGAGCGTAAGTCTGAGAATGTCGCTCCAGATTTCGCTTTCCCTTCGCGAACTGCTTGCTCCCATTCACTTTGTAGCAAACGGCGATGGCGTGTGTTCCGGAGTGTTTTCTTCTCAAGCCATTGTTGCATCTCATCGAGAACATCGGTTTCTAAATCCATCGTCCGTAGAATTGAAGTTCTCCGCTCCACATCCTCTTCACCACCAAGCGAGGTATCGATTTTAAGCATGTTCTCAAGTAGGTCGTTCGCACGTTGATATGCTGGAAGTCGTTGATTCAACTCCGATAACCCTTGGCGCGGATCTTGAGTAATTTTGTATCTCCATATGTCCATATCGAACCCGAGTTGTTCCCATCGCTCGATCAACGATGCCCCCTGAAGCTCTTTCTCTGTCCATTGCTGTTCCAAAGATTCAATTTTGTCGAGGAATGCATCTGTATGCTCGAGTCTGCCTGCAAGTTGGTCGATTGAAGCATCAGCGTAATCCCATAGTTTGGATATTTCTTTCCACCGTTCATACGCTCCTGCGTGTCGGTGGTATTGTTGTTCAATTTCTGGTAAAAGATGCTCCCACTCAAGTAATTCTTCGGGAAGTATTCTCAACCGTTCATGGTAGGAAAATCCTTCTCTATGCCATTTATCAATCAGAGCATTCATTTCTTCCAAACGTGTTTCCAGATGTTCTGATATTGTCTTCACATTTTTTTGTAAGGTTGTAATTTCAACTGAAGGAGTTTCAATGAGTTCAGCAATCCTCTTCATGAACGTATCAGCCAAGATGGGGTCGTATGGAAGAATTGATGATTGGATGTCGAGTTCTAGTAGATCGATCTGATTTGAGTAAGCTTGTGTTTCCTCAACCTTATCAAATTGATCGATGATCTTCAGTGAAGAAAATTCAATGGTGTAGCCTTTGGCTTGAAGTTGATGGACGGCTTTTTCCAACAACGTTCGTTGACGTTCCTCGTCATCAACAAGCCTCGCAAGCTCTGAGAGAATGCGTGGGTAGTTTGCAGATTCGGAGAGAAGAGGTAAAAGTAAATCCAGTGATGTCCAACTCGATTCGTCAAGCTTCGCGCACCGTTCGATAATATCCCAATATTGGGAAAGGATATCCTCGTTTCCAGACCATGCTTGATACCAACGGAAGTATCCAGGTGCCCACGGTGCATTGGTAGCGGCCCATTGGAAGAACCTGGACTCGACCGTTTCAGCATTGAGTGGGTTTGCCAAATCCTGATTCATTTCTTGGATCTCGATTGAACTCGAAAAGGGTTGAATTTGTTTTCTCAGAAGAAGCGCCAGAGAAACCTTGTCTTGAATCTGCTCCAACTCGGAAGCACTAAGCGCATCGAATTCGATATCAAAGGCGTCTACATCGAATCCAAGGTCCTCCAAATTTTGAATTTGGAAAGGAGGTGTTCCGTCGCCTCCAGAGTCGTCATCTGTTACCATGCCTACTCCTCAAGTGTCGGACATCACGGCATAGGATTTCAATGTGAGCCGTAAATTCAGCAGATTTATCCAATATTGTGAGGGTTCGGTTATCTCCAAAGGGGTCGAAAACAAGGGTTAGGGCCTTCACGAAGACCGCAGAACATAAAGGCAGATGAACAACTAAAAGGCTAATGGAGCCAATTACCTTCCTTCTTGTTGGACTATCAGTTGGGGCTGCAAGCGCCCTTGCCTGGAACCTCTACCATGCAAGAAACGCACTTCAACGGGTCTCAGACCGTACTCTTGTTCTATCGGAATCGCAGGGAGCACACGCGAAACAAACAACAGATGCATTGGTGGTCCTACAGAAAAAAATTGACCATTATGATTCACTACTGAGTGCAATTCGAGCGACGAAGCCAAAAGTCGACCACGGGATTCGGGCCCACCAAACAATTGCTGCATTGGAGGGTGGTGATGTCTCCACAGCGACTGCGATTGATGCCATCGATGCAGTTTGTTCCTCAGTTCCATTGCAGAACATTGATTTGCAATTATCGTCAATGCAATTTGAAATGGCTTCTCGGCTTTTTGCGGTCCTCAATAAACATGGGATGACCGTGTTAAGTCTCGGGCTAAATGGGAGACAATCGCTGCAGGTAGGACTGTGTGCACTTTATCTTCAAGATCTTGTTTGGGCGGAGGATGCGTTTGGTTCTGCACATCAGTCGTTGCCTGGTAACGACGTCGTGTTGAAGGGGTTGGAGAAAGTTGCAATCCTCAAAGGCGATGGTA
>JAKUNY010000160.1 GCA_022451765.1 Candidatus Poseidoniaceae archaeon | reverse complement strand
GACAAAAACATCCACGAACGGCCACATGCGCTTGAGACTGGTCGAGTAATCGAATCTTGCCTCTTCAAGTGGTGTAATTTTTGATTTCCCCAAATTGGCCCAGACTGGAATGTTTTGCTTACCAGCTTTTTCTAGAGTTGTGACAATCTTTTCGCTACCAGGATTGTTGAATCCCATGCGGTTAACAAGGGCTCGATCGGCCCCGTGTCTAAACATTCGTGGTTTTGGATTACCGCCTTGCTCATGCATCGTGACACCACCGATTTCAGAAAAAGCCAGTCCGATTGACTCCCACCCACGAAGGGCTTCTGCTTTCTTGTCCATACCAGCAGCAAGGCCAAACGGATGGTCGTAGTCCAAACCGAAGCAATGGATTTTCAAGGACTTCTTTGGTTTGTAAAGAAGACGGAGAACCCAACGGAACATTGGGTTGGAGGAGGCGAATCGCAACATCAACAACGAACGTGAATGAGCTTTCTCAGAGTCTTGAACAGCAATGATGGGCCTAGAAAACCATCGAAAGAGTCTGCCCATGGCATCTGCTCGAACCGATATCCTTCAATCCTTGCGCTTCCACCGTACGGCATGGAGGAGAATTCCCGACGTTGGTTGGCACTCCGCGAAGCAAGTCGTAGGATTCTTGTCGAAGACAATCTCGATGTATTCGTGCCCCAATCGGAGGTAGGGCAGTGGAATCGTCTGGTGTTGAATATGGCCGATTCAATGCCGCAAAGGTTGGAATTCCCAAAAATCAAGGTAGGGAACTTTTCAGCATCGATACAAGAAAAGGCCATTTTTCACATTGGAACGACACCTCCGATGGAATTGGAATGTCTATGGTTGCCCTATGAAGCGAGTAAGATACCTCAAGATCTCATTCAAATGTGCTCTGAATTGTTGCTTGCGGGGTATCCTGGATGTAGTGGATGTGGATATCGTGTTGAAGAACAGGAATGGGAAGAAACAGAACATCGAAAACAGTTGCAAAATTTTAATGATGAATCGCAGATAACATAAGTTATCTGTTTAATTTCAACTCTGGCGAGCCTTCAAGTACAGTCGACAAACGCATTGAAAACATGAGCATCGTCGTCCTCGCTGAGAAACCAAGTGTCGCCGAAGATATCGCAAAGGTGCTCAACATCAACAAAAAAGAGGCTACACACTGGAACGGAGAAGACGTAATTGTAACATGGGCAGTCGGGCACATGTTGGAACTAAAATACATGGATGATTACAATCCTGATTTCAAAAATTGGAGAAAAACTGCAGACGATTTGCCGTTTATTCCTGAGGAGTTTGAATTCAAGCCAAAATCGGGTTCAACGCGGAAGCAACTTACCGCAGTAAAGAAACTCATGGCTGACAAAAACGTCACGGAAATTGTCAATGCATGTGACGCTGCGCGGGAAGGTGAGCTGATTTTTCAAACAATTTACCGCCACTCCAAGTCCAAATCTCCCGTATCCCGCATGTGGTTGCAGTCGATGACCAAAGATGCAATTCAACGAGCTTGGGACGAGCGAAAATCCTCAGAAGATTATCAAAACCTATCCGACGCTGCGTACAGTAGAAGCTACGCTGATTGGCTGATTGGCATGAACGGATCACGAGTTGCCGAAGTCTTTCTTCCGAAGAAACGAACAGAACGAATATCGTTGGGTCGAGTACAAACAGCAACACTCGCAATTATCGTCGACCACGAAATCGATATTCTTCAGCATACAGCAACACCATTTTGGGTATTGTCTGCAGAATTTGAAGGCAAAGACAGCAAATGGACAGGTCGTTGGGAAGGCGGGAAATCCGGGGAAGACACCAAGGCTCACTGGATTTTAACATTGGAAGATAAGGAGCGGATACAGGGGCTTATTGATTCTGGTGAAAAAGCAGTAATTACGCAGAAAAACTCAACAAGCAAGGAACGACCTCCACTCAACTATGACTTAACCACTCTCCAACGCCAAGCCAATTCGATGTTTTCTTGGCCTGCGAAGCGAACACTGAATGTTGCTCAGTCACTGTACGAGCGTCACAAACTTACGACATATCCACGAACAGACTCACGATTTCTTCCTACAGATATGAAGGAGAGCATTAACGAAACTCTTGCTAATTTGAGCGGCGTTGAAGAAGTGAAAGGGTTCATACAATCCTTGACAACAAACGTATTGCAGAATGTATCTCGAAACTTCAACGACGCAAAAGTAAGCGATCACTTTGCGATTATCCCAACTGGAAAATTACCGAGTGGGTCACTTACCAAGGATGAACAACGGTTGTACAACATGATTTTGCGAAATTTCATTGCTTCATGGTATGGGGAGGCTACAATCGATAAACAAAAACGTACTGCTGATTTGAAGGGAGAGATTTTCACTAAAGAAGCCCAGCAATACAAATCACTGGGATGGAGAGAAGTCGTCCCCAAGGCATTGAACTTACCAGATGGATGGGGGACAATCTCCGATGATGACCCCGAAGCAAACATTACATCACACGATTGGAGTGAAGAGAAATCAAAGCCTCCTGCTCGAATCAAAGAAGCCCGCCTTCTTTCTCTGATGGAAAAAGCCGGTAAAGACATCCAAGATGAAGATTTAGCAGAAGCAATGGCAGGTAAGGGGTTAGGAACCCCAGCCACTCGAGCTGACACAATCGAAAAATTACTGTCAAGAGGATACATTTCAAGACAGCAATCCGGTGCCCTCAATGCTACGCCTCACGGCATTCGTATCATCGAACTTCTTCGCAGAATTCCAGTCGAATGGATTACTTCGCCGGAACTCACTGGTGAAATGGAGGCATCGCTTACTGCAGTACAACATGGCGAACTTGACGCGAGTGAATACATGGACAAAATTATTCAACAGACAAGGGACCTTGTTGAGCGAATACGTGACCATGATCGTAGTAAATTGTTCGAAAAAGATGCTTCCATCGGCTCCTGTCCTTTGTGTGGATCAAAAGTGATTGAAACTGCATTGTCCTACCCATGCGAAAACAATAAAGGCAAGGACAAGGGCTGTTCCTTTGTTTTGTGGAAGGATACGAGCGGTCGATGGTTTGATCGTAAAACGGCAACAAGACTAATGGAGAAGCGTGAACTTAACGACCTGCACGGATTCTTTAACAGAAATGGAGAAGCCTACGAAACATCGATTGTCCTTAGTGATGAAGGTAAAGTCAAATCTGCAAAGTCAACAGGAAACAAGTCAGATGCAACGGATGAGGAATTGTGCCCATGCCCATCGTGCGAAGGAACTATTCGTGAAACTGATACCCATTTTGCTTGTGATCAAGAGAAGTGCAAGTTTGCTGGCGTAGGAAAGGTGATTTGTAAGCGCACAATCCAGCCAGCTGAAGCAAAGGCAATCATTGTCGATGGAAAATCTCCACTCATTGAAGATTTCATCTCACGCCGTGGTCGTCCTTTCAAGGCATTTCTTGTGCTTGAAGGAACGAAGGTCGGATTTGAATTTCCTCCACGTGAGGCAGCAGCAGATGCTAGGAAATTCGAAGTTCAACCTGGTGTCGTGGCTATATGTCCCAAGTTTGGTGCCGAAATATACGAGACAGAAACTCACTACAGGCCTCGAACAAGCGCTACGGGATGCAAGATTGATATTCCTCGGGAAATTTCAAAGCGGGAGATTACTCGTGATGAGGCAAAGGAATTAATTGAGAAAGGACAAATCGGTCCCTTCGATGATTTGATTGCTAAGAAAACAGGTAATCCATACACTGCAATTCTATACTTGAAGAAGAATCAGCGAGTAGGATATCGCTTTGCAAAACGTGAGTGAAGGAAGAAACTTCTTGAAGTTCAGGTTCTGGTGTGAAATCATGGACTTCGACTATGATGTTATCATCATCGGGGCCGGGCCTGTAGGAGGATACACGGCCAG
>JAKUNY010000016.1 GCA_022451765.1 Candidatus Poseidoniaceae archaeon | reverse complement strand
CATAATCCGCCAGCTAACATGATTGTCATGATGGAAGTTAGACCAATAGGGGCGTGAATAATCGATGTCGTTGGTTTTGAGTCGATGGTGAATTTATCGGATTGTGTGAACTCAGAGGCTGAAATGGTCGCAGCTTCGCCCCATGGGAATCGCCAGTAGTTCACATTCAAATCATCACTTTGTTTTACATCAATGTAGGAGAAGGAAGACATAGCGCTCGATTTAATGGTGATGAATAAGTCATATGTTGACCACAATGGAGACGGTTGCGGAGTCATAAAGGCACTGTTCAACATTCTGAAATCCAAGCCAGAACTCATTATGGTGAGGGAATCAATTCTCAGTTTCAAAGGTGCATTGCGAACGCGGTCCTCTCCCATCAAATCCAGTGTTATTGCAAAGGATTCGGCTCCCCCGAGATCGCCGATAATCTCATCCGACTCTAAACCTAGGCCAAATTGAAAGAATGTGATGTAGTAAGAATCCATTTCGTTCTCAAAACGACTTATTTCCGCACTTTCAATGACACGACTTCCTCGTTCATCGTCACCGATGTTGCCTCCGTCAATATTCTTCAACACAGTTGAGAGTGGAATTGTATCGTCCCCCAAATGATCGAGTCCCCATCGAATCCAGAACGCCATCTCACCTTCGATTGTCAAGATGGTTGTTTGTTCGAGAAGCAAATCAGGACCTTCCTTTTCAAGTTCCATTGTGATGGAAATATCAAGTGGCGAGCCTTTGCCGTTGGTCCGAAGTGGTTCATTCAGCGGGTAATATCCACCACCTTCTCCGGTTCCGTCAAAGGTTTCAATATTGAAATCGCTCGCACCCTGTAGAATGATTCCTGTTTGTAGTTCATAGGATACGGACACATTCACTGTCTCTTCACCGCCGGATGCACCATCCCAAGTCCATATCACAAGGATAGCTTCGCCATCAAGTACCTCAGTGGGATCTTCATCTATCGTCACACCGTCCACTTTGAGCGAAATTGATTTTGAGAACACCAATGCTTCCATCCCGAATGGCGACTCGATACGCACAGCAAAGTACACCATGTCGCCTTCGACCACCGGCTCATCGAGTGTCAGATCGATAAGTGGCAATTCAGCACGAAGTGAAGATGCATGGTCTTCGCTACCCCAAAGAAATTCCACCTTCGCTCCACTCGCAGGCACACTGAAGACGATTGTCCGAGCGCTCACTGTGACTGAAATTTCTGAGGTACCGCTTACTGAGACTTCTTCCACGGGTACATCGATGGAAATCGTTCCAGTACCTTGTGCGATGAACGATTGGTCAACACCCAAGAAGGCTGTGAATGACGAACCTCCGATGGTAATTGTTGCAGACATGTTGAGGTTAGCACCGCCAGCATCAGAAACTTCGTAATCCAATTCGATGGTCCATGTCGAGTCTGGAACCGTGCCAGGCCATGCAGATTCAAGTTCCCATTTCCCAATTTGTTCAGCAGATGCAATTGAGGTCTCATAGGATACGGAAGTGGCCGTTTCCGAGAGCAATCCATCAAAGGGAGACAACTGTTTGTTCCCGTCTCCAAGAAGGTATAAGTCCACCTCTGAGGCATCGCAGCACACCTTTGTATCTTCAGCACTTGCTAACGTCGCGATTGGAGAATAAGGGACCAAGAGTGAAAGCATAAAGCAACTCAGCAGAAAGAAGACCCGCGCTCGCATTCTCTCCCCGACGTGCGCTCTGTTAGGAAGCGTATAACACCAACGCCAAAATGAGTGAAACTATCTTTGTTTTCTTATCACAGGGCTTTGTCCAACATTGCGCCCAGTTCTTTTTCAAACAAGCCAATCAGAGCCTCACCCACTTCGCCTTGAAGTTCATCTGGTAGGAGACGCAGACCAAGTCGAGTTGCGGCCCTTGTGGCTTTGAGTTCTGCGTAAACCGAACGGGCCTTTTGTTGGAAATAGTAGTTCACCGCCTCTTTAATTTCAGCATGGAGATCTGGGTCCTCCTCGATTTTATTGCGGATGTGAGCTTTGAGTTCATCCTTGACAATGTCTTTGAACGACTCGATGATGAGATCTTCCGTTGACATAAGGTCTTGGACACGTTCTCGAATGCTACCTGTCAATAATCGTTCAATCGCCATGCTAATCCCAGTACCTCTTGATGTTTCAATCCGTCGATGATGCAAGCCCGCCAGTTCTAAGGAATTCATCGAGCAATCGTCCAGCATGAATGACTGCATCATCAGCATCTTGTGGCCACTTCTTCAACAAACGATGGAGTGTGGTTGCTAGGTCTGTTGCCGTATTTGGGATCTTCATGCTCTTCCAGATGAGTTCCTCCAAACGCGCTGTCGAGAGGCCCTCACTCGACAACAATGGGAGGCTATATTCGGAGAGAGCCTGAGCCCTTGCGGACGCATCCATGTCTTTCCATAGCTTTTGCAGACGCTGAAGTCTTCGAGGCGATGCCTGAGGCATCATATCCACTGATGCATCTTCGACTTCTGGCAACGGGCAAACTTGAATCGTGCCCTCATCTCGAAGAAAGTCTCGAATCATCGTGTGAATCGGGTCCATGGTCGTATCCAAACTCTCCATCAGCCATTGTCCACATCCTGAATACGGTCGGCAACGCTTTGTTCGCTCTCCTTTTGGTGCGATTGTAAAAGCAATTGCTGAGGATTGCAGCACAACATCAACGCTCCCTCTTCGCTTGGTCTTCGAATGATTGAATTCAACCTCGACATGTTTCGAAGCGAGGAGGAATGCGTCCTTGGGCAGGGTTTCGATTCGACCAAAAGCATCAACAAACAGGATGTTTGAACCCCCTTGTTCGGGAATGAAATTCATCTCGTCAGGTGGAATATGAGAGGAAGGTGGGAGAATTCTGCGCGAATACGAAACACCCTTGTCAAGAAGGGCTGATTCTAAGAAACCCAGCGCAAGGATTGAGTGGAGATCAGCAGTCGCAACCAGCATCAACGAGTTGGATTGTAGAAATGAAATCGCATCATCCACAACACCATCGATTGGCCTGAAAAACGGAGCTTTTCTCAAGTCCTTCATGGCCGTCCCAGAGGGGCCTTAACCCCGAGACAAATGAATGCTCCCAATCATTCGACGATGAGTCGAAGTTGGTCACGCTTGTACTTCCAGTCAGCAGAAAGGCGCCCTTCAGCTCTGTAGTAGTTACCAAGTCGTCGAATCTTGGCTTCGGTTAACTCAAGCGCACGCTTGTTGTGGAGATCACGATGATTGGTCGTTAGGTGGTCGATGATTGCAACGGCTTGTCGCATGAGATTCATCAAATCCTCTGGATAAGACCCTCCGAGGTCGTTTTCTGAAAGGACTGCTCCAATTCGCTTGCCAAGAACAAGGCGGGCGTTTGGAACTGCGTGCTTGTCTCGTAGAACGAGTCCAATTTGAGAGGTGCTCATACCTTCCTTTGCATACTTGACGATAAGAGATTCAATCTCCTTTACGTCGGTGTTTGACCAGGAGGATGGCTCGGTCATGAACGGCTTCGTAGAACCACTTTTTCCTTTTCGTGATGAATACATTCGTGCCATATGGACCACTCGGAGCAATCTTGCGACCTGCTTACCCTTCTTAACCACATCGCTTCTTCCGGTCATCGCTTCTGATGCATTTTCGCCAATCGTCCTGGCGTGCCTGCCCATTCCCAACCCGGTGCAAGACTTCTCGCAAGTCCGACCGGTTCCTCGTTTTGTAGTACGAGCAGGTCTTGACCTCTTCGAATTTTCCCGTCGTAGGAATCGATGATCCCGAGGTGAAGGTCTCCTTTCCATTTTATCGATGATTTGAGTCGAACGCAAGGTAGTGTTTTGTGTTCAAACAAAGACGGTATTGCCCCCTTGCTGAAAGCAAACCCTGCACGGTCAAAAAACCACAAAGCCACTTGCTCACCGTCTTTTTCAATTCGCCATCGGGGGGGTTTTCCTCGAATTCGGCACCCTTCACGCCAATCGTCGGTGTTGTAGAGATTTCGAGAAATACTCTTGAAGCGATCCATGTTTACGGATTCCCCTTTCCGTCGCTGAAGATTAAGTTCCTCTTTGCTGTGTTTAACCGCTTCACTTAATCGTTGCAACGATGTTCGGGACCCTGAAGATTCCCCCTGTCGCGTATCGATTACATCAAATCCTTCGATATCAAGTTCAATTCCACTGTGATTGATGATGCATCGGTACGCATGACGGTCGAGAAGTGATTGGACCATTGATTTGATTCGTTCGAGTTCTTGACCTGTCCAATCACCAGTAACGGGGATATCGTAGAAACCTGCTGGCCAGACATCCTCCAAATCCCTTGGAACAAGTCCAAGTGGGGATGTGACCATAACTTCGTGGCAACCATTGCTGCCAATGGCTTCGATAAATTTACGATGGGATTTAGAATGACGATACGGCTTTCGCTCAGAGCACGGAAGTAAGACAAGTGTGTGGTCAAGACCTTCTGGTACTGTGTAGCGGTGCATCATGAAGTCAACCCAAGCATGGACTTCTGAGTCGAGATGGCTCTCTTGTGCCATAAATTCAATTGCATCAATTCCCGCAGGGTGGGCACGTAACACATCTTCGATTGGACGCATGAGAGTATCGAAATGGCGCATGTGTTCAACCAATCGAGGACTGTTCAGACTTTGCTGTTGAGCAAGGCGGCGTAACGTCCCTGTTTCAATTGCTGACTGAACGGAACGGATTGCTTGATGATAATGATGCAATGCTACGTCCGTGTTGAGTGTCTCACCATCCAAAGGTAGTCGAGGACCGAAGGAAGTGAGTAAGTGACCTGTACTGATTGCAAGTCGAGCACGACTCGTGTCGAACAGATCGACTCCAAACCAAGCGAGAACCGCTGCATTATCGGGTCCGCCAAGACCAGGTGTCCAGAGAAGCGCACCAGGAAATCGATGCTTCAGTGTTTGAATCGCTTTCACAAGTTTCCCAGGGTGGGCTGCGAGTTGAACCGCATCGAGTAATGCGACAATGCTGGGCTGTAAATCATCGTTCAACAGCGATGGATCATGATGCAATCGTTGCCAAGAAACAGGCAGAAGGGGACCGGTATCAGCTGATTCACCTGCATTCGCCTCATCCAAGGAAGGTGGCAATACATGGCCAACCGACGCTTCCATGAAAGGACCCAGTTGATCAAATGCTGGCGGTACAAGGCAATGGTTTGTCGAGATTGTAATTCTCGCTGGTATGGTTCTGCTTTGGACGCAGTGGAAAGCAGCGATGTTTTTGCATGCCTCATCGTCATCTTCGGTCGAAACGAAAGCAGGTGTCTTCACAGCCGGAGACGAACGATCTCCTAACCCCCAAACCCTTGCATATCGATGGCGATGAAGAACTGTGCGACCAAGTCCTTCTGCCATGGCTTGTGCTGAGGTGGTTGGTTTTTCAAAGATGGCACGGATTGGAAAGAAAGTGTTGAAAGACTAGGCCTACGAGCCGCTTTTATGGAGGGTGAAGCGCAACGAACACGCTCGATAGCAACCTTGTTTGTCTGTGTTGTTCTTCTGAGTATTCTTCCAGTCACCCATGCAGAAGAAACATTGGATGCGTTTATTGTTGATGGTCGCATACAAATGATCAGCCTTTCTGAAGCGGAAGTCTATCACCAGACAATGGACGTTGAGGAAGGAACCATCATCTCCGTCAATGTCGGTTGCAGCACATGTGAAGTTGAACTTGAAGCAGGAGAGACTACACTTACATCTGCTACCTCGGTGACCTACAAAGCACCTGAGAATCTCTCGGTGAGCATCACCATACGTTCGACGTCCACTGAAACCGTGTCGACATCCTTTCTTGTTGTTCAAGATGAGAATCATGTGAATCAGCGACCGAGCCCTGAATCGAGTATGGAGCTTGTGGATTCTTATCGTTGCTCGAGTCCGATTGAATGTCTGGACATGCACCGTGGTAATCTTAAGGCAATCATAGAAGGAAACTACTCAACACTTGGTTTCGATGCGGGTGCCGTTGAATTAAACGCTGAAGAGTACTATGGGTTTGCGGTCAGCAGCGGGGAAGTTGTCGAACTAACACTTCATCATGCTTCTGACTCGATTCGCTTTGATTTTTATTTCCAAAGCGATAACCAAGAGGTACTGCTTGACAAGGTCATCGAAACCATGACCTCGACCAACCCCCACATCCTCGGAGAGACACATTACTTGGAAATCGAGGAGGATGGGCGTATTATCGTGAAAGTTTCAACAGCGGCACAGGTCTCAACCTACGCCCTCCAGCGAACAATTCACCAACCGCAATTGACGATGAGCATCGATGATAGCACCTCACAATTTGATCAAATTGGCCATGGAGAATCCAAAACTGCATTTGTGCTGGATTCTACTGGTATTGTCAAACTTGCACCCGTGATTGAAGACATTACTGCTCAGCTTTCGGTTCGAATCGGTGACAATTGGGTCAATATGCCTGATGTTTTCGTAGAGCAAAACACGGTTGAGCGAATCTTTGCCTATCCGAACACCACCATGGCAATGCTAACCATCGAAGGTGCAGTTCATTGGGTTGACGTCACCATAGAGAATTTTACGGACGGGAATACATCGGTCGATGCACCTGGATATCTTCCATCAAATCTTCTCGGCGAAAATTGGCCTATCTTGTACGCTGAAAATACCGATGGGTTTTCAGGCGAACTTACCCTCCCCACCATCGACATTGTTGACGTATATCTTGTTTCAGTCGAGGGATGGGTGGATTCAGAACACCGTTTGCACATTCAAATCGATGGCACAAGTCAAGACCTACTCGTTGACGTGTACGAATTGAACCAAGAAACAATGGAAACACTTCAAGAGTACACACTTACGCCTGATTTGTTCACAAACAGCATGGATCTTTACATTACGGTCGGACCAGGTAACCACCTCATCAAACTGTATCACACGAACGATTCTGTTCTCGAGAATCAGACATGGGGGAATAATCTTGATCCACTCGAATATGAAATCACCATAACCAAAGTCACCACTGAAATTGGAGAAGAGCCATGGTTTGCACCATCAGATGAAGCCAAATTTTGGGGCTCAACGGTTCGATGGATTCTCGGGGTAGGCATGATGCTACCAGCACTGTATCTCTTCTATTCGATTCGAAAAACCAAACGTCAGGCTGCCCGAATCGGGGCTATTAAGCGAAGACTAGAACTTCTATCGAATCTTCTTGATGAAGGAAAGGAAACTCCAGAACAAACCAGAAAATCCCTTGTTCGATCATTGGAGGCAGTTGCAACGCTGCCGTGGCAATCTGCAATCGCATCATGGGGAGAACCTCAACATTCGTACACGACCGATGGAACGTCAATTGCAGTTTGGAATTTGGACCCTCGACTGGCGAAATCGTTTGGAGATTGGCCGATTCTTGTTGGGTTGAATACTGAGCATGAAACATGGGAAATAGCAGCCTTCCGATTCGATGCGCCCTATGGCCAAGCGCTGACTGTCGAGCGAGTCGAACCCCGTCTTCTGCATCAGGGAGAGGAAGTCTTCATTGATTCAATTGCTCGAGGTACAACCGTTTTCCTTACCGTTGACCTTGCTGGAGATGCATCGCAAGTTGATGTTGAGCTCAATGGTCATGTTGGTGGAACACCCAGAGCAATGCGTATTCCAACAGCGTTGAACCGTTTTGTTGAAGAGGAATAATCATTCATTCGCTCTTCGTTCTGCAGCATCATCAAGAATACGCTGCAATTGGTCGCTTGGATTAAGAGATGTTTTCATGGAATCAAGTTGCTTCTTGTCAGATTTTGAAATCTTTTCCGGAACGTGAAGTTTGAGCAGGACAACAACATCACCGCGACCACTTCGCCTCATGTGCGGAAGGCCCCGTTTCTTGATTTCCAAAGTATGACCGGCAGATGAGCGGGGAGGAATGACAATGTCGAGTTTCTTGCCATCGATGTGATCGATGGTGACCTTCGCACCCAAGACGAGGTCAGGGTATCCGAGCGGAAGGGACATGATTAGATCGGAACCATTCCGCTCAAACCAAGGATGCGTTAGGACTTCGATTTCAATGAGAAGATCACCGTTCGAGCCTCGACCCCGCTCAGCAGGCTGGCCTTGGCCGCGCAATCTTAGACGCGTGCCGTGCTCTGCGCCTGGTGGCACATTGAATTTGATGGATTTTGCCTCAATTCGGTGACCCCGACCGGAACAATCCTCACAAGGAGATTCAATGATCGTGCCGGTTCCGCCACAATCCCTGCATTCCTGAACTACCTCATTCACGAACGGTCCAATTTGTTGACGGACTCGAACACGACCCGTTCCTTGACAAGTCCCACAAGTTTTGGTTTTCCCATCCTTCGCACCTGTACCGTTGCAAGTCGAACACTCCACGGGTAGGTCGAGTTCAATCGATTCCTCACTACCCGTTATGACAGTCGCCATCTCAATGCTGTGTCGAACAAGGATATCGGATCCTTTGCGTTCACGGGACCGACCACGACCACCGCCGAAGAAGCCCGAGAAGAAATCACCACCGAGGAGATCCTCCAGATTGATGTTAAATCCTCCACCTGAAAAGCCACCGAATGGGTTACCTGACGGACCATCATGACCAAATCTGTCGTAATGTGCGCGTTTTTCTGGATCCGAGAGAACTGCATAAGCCTCTTGGATTTCTTTGAATTTCTCTTCAGCATCAGGCTCCTCACTCCGGTCGGGGTGAAATCTTCTCGCAAGACGTCTGAAGGCATTCTTCAGATCTTTTTCAGTTGCCGAACGGTCAACATCGAGAACTTCGTAATAGTCTCGTTTGTCTGTCAACGTTCCACCTATCCTTGGCCAACAGGCGCACCTCTAAAACCTCACGTCGAAATTAATCCGAGAGAGACGTACCACAGGATTGACAGTATCGCTCCGAGGGTGGGTTTGAAGCCCCACATGAGGGACACTTTCCAGAAAGGTTCGCAGTTGAAACAGAAACACTACCTCCACTCAGCATGGCTAGGTCTTCGATTGATTCGCTTTTTGGAATCGGTGCGAGTTGTGGAGTCTCAATCGAGGTCGATGAAAGAATTCCACCATCGTCGCTCATTGAAGTCATGGTCAAATCATCACCGGAGCGGGAATCTGAAGCCAACTTTTCTTTGATTGGAGCAACCGGACGTTGGGCGATAACGGGCGTTTGTTGAGAATTATTACGCAAACGAGCTAGACGTAATTCTTCCCGTTCGGCTGCTTTGTCTTTTCCAAACCAGCCAAAGATGCCGTCAATGATGCCATCCATCCAACTGGTACGTCGTACTGAACCGACAGTCGAATCGATCAATTCATCCATCTCGGCTCCATCACCGTTCATCCGACGAGTTGCTTTCTGAACGTAACCTTGTTCAGTAAGCATTTGTACATCGGATTTGTCATCTCGATCAAGCTCTAACTCAGGTGCCTCGCGACCGAAGGAGCCAACCTTGGAATCGAGATTGGCTTGGTTTAGTTCCGTGTCGGCTTGGAGTTGTGTGTCTTTTTCCCACACACCCTTTGCTTCAGCATCATAGACATGTTTCATTTTCTTCATTATTTCTGACCGGCGATATTCGTGGTCTTTTGTCAGTCGGGTCCTGCGTAACAATACGTAGCCGATGAGAACCCCCGTTGCATAATAGAGAATCATGTATAACCAAGACAATGCGAGAATGCTCCCCATTGGGGTGACAACAACATGCAGACAACCCATGACGAGAATGGGTAAAGCAAACAGACCAATTGAGGAGGACTGCCTTGTTGACATAACATCGACTCTGTCACATTCCTCTTATGCATTCGCCTTGAATGTTTCATGATCGATCACGAGATGCGCGGCCTTTTCGAACGCACCCGTCGATCAGTCCGAGTGTAAATCCTGTGTGAAGTAGGAAAAGTGAAAATGGAACCCCTACAGCATGGGAAATCCCTTTTTTGTAATGCGCCAATCAGGATAACAAAAGAACGCCTCCATATGCAATGATCGGTATCAATGCTAGATTTACGCTTATCATCAGAAAAAGAGTGGTTGCAAGAAGACCAATCAATGGCAAAAACTCCCGAAGAACCAACCGCTGCGGGTGTTTAAGAAGCACTTTCGTTCTCCAAAAACCATAACGATGGCTCATCAGAAACCATGACCTAAACGACGACCTTCTACGCATTTTCACCAGGGTCTCAGGTGTCCGAAACAGCTTATATCCCGCATTCAGCATACGCATACTCAAATCACTATCTTGACTGGTCAAAAACGATTCATCCCAACCATTGACGGCTTCAAGCGCACTTCGTAGATGCAGGGCGAAGGCAGGAACATTCGTTGGCCCCTCCTCATCGAACATTGCAAATTGGCCGTTGCTGCCTCCAAACGGGCTTTTCAGAGTTGCGTCAAGAATTGATTCGATTTTTCCTTGTTTCTTCTCATTACCAATGACTCGACATCCAAGTCCCCCAATGTTGGGATGTGCGCTTTCCAATCGATTCCACGCCGATTTCAGTTGTTCAAGATGAATTGAATCAATCTCGATATGGCCGTTGAATTCGAGAACATGTGTCACACTCTCTGGAAGATGTTTGAGAGCAAGGTTGCGTGCATGAGGAACAAACCGTTCAGGGTTGTCATACAATTGCAGAAGTGGATCTTTCTCATTGTCTAAATTCTCCTGAATTGAGTGAATAATTTCTCGTGTTTTATCGCTTGAACCACCGTCAAAAATCATAACCATGTGTTCCTCAGAAGGAAGAGATTGGTCAAGCAAAGAGCGCAAGCATGCCTCAATATGAGCCTCCTCGTTAAGAACGGGGAGAACCGTCGCTAACCAAGGCCCCTGTGTTCGCATTGTTTTGCACTGAATCAAATCTGTTTTGATACTTCACATTCACAAGTAGGTTCAAAAGCGGTTTCTTCTTGCTGACTCCATGGACCTGAAACCGTTGTCATACAACGGACGAAACGAAGGTATCGAGGTTACCTTGCGTACTCAGATTCGACCCGGTGATGATGTTGTGAATGTTTCAGCAGCGATCCATTCATTGTTTCCTGACGCAGTGGTCGAGGATTTCGAGAACGAAACATTCCCCAGCACGAGAGATGTTGAAATCGTCTGCAAGCACCTCTCATTTGAGACATTTCTTGAGCAATTAAGGAAACAAACAATTCTGGATACAGCAATGGATGCGATGGGGCAACAATTGCAAGAAAGCAAGACCGTGTTTCAGGTTTCTCGTCTTGCTGCGTATGCGGGAAAAATAGCATTTACGTTTGATGACGTTCCCCTGGGAGGATGCTTTGATATCCATCTCGAGGGGGTTGGTTTATCCGATTGGATTGAAGCATGCACTTGGCATTCAGGACGTCAAAATGTTCCTAGACAACTGCACGATTTGGCAGCAATGGATGCTGCAGGTGATGCAACGACTTGGCATCAGTAATTTATCTTTAGGAGATGCTTAACGATTGGTATGTCCGCTTCAAGCCAATCGAGATCAAGGTCTTCTTGGGAAGAGATCCACTTCATTTCACTGTGGACTGTGAGTTGCATGTCTTCAAATTGGGATGATTCGACAAGGAACCCGTGTATCTCAACATGAAGAAAAGGGTAGGTATGTTGCCATACACCTAATTTTTTGATGATTCTTGCTTCAATCTTCAACTCCTCGCACAGTTCTCGCAGAAGGGCTGCCTCAGGGGTTTCATCTGCCTCAATTTTCCCTCCAGGAAATTCCCATTTTCCGGATTTGGGTTCATCTTCGCCTCGCCTCATTGCCAGAAAGCCGTTTTCTGACAGAAACATTCCCGCAGCAACTTGCATTGAGGGTTTGTACAACATGTGCGCAAGCATCTTCCGAACAAGTTTTGTTGCATCGTGAATCGACACCTTATCGCTGGAGGGTAGGTGAAGAAAGAGACAAGGAATCGCAAACTTATGCTTGTTCAAGGCCTCATGTGTTCGAAAATAGGTCTCATTGCAAATGTACTCACCCGCATCAAGAGATAATTCGATTTCCTCATCCCAATTCTCGACATCCCATTTTTTTACGGGTACTGGAGTATCCAAATCACCAAGTCCACTTAATTCGATATCATACGCTTGGCGTCCAGAATTGTCAGGTATCTTCATATTGAGCCGATCTTGAGCGCGAAGTTCAATCCGAGGAACAGTGCATTCACCGCACAGACCCAGGTGCAGAATAGCATCCCACTCCCGATGTTCCAGTTCATCCGCAGTCCAATGTGCCCCTCGTTTGTCAACGGATAAGACGTGTTTCTCTATCGAAACCTCACTCGCTCCTCTACCGAATGGATTTTTGATTGGGAGTAGACTTGGAAAGGATTTGACAATTGTTTCTGTCGGATTTTGTTGGTGAGTTCCAAAGGGGCCGAACCCAGTTAAAAGAACCCGTGGCATGGTGCATGCTAGAGGTGAATGTTCTTGATTTTGCTTACAAATTGGCAACAGATTGACAAACCAACACATGGAAAGTTGCATGAGGCGCATGACTCCCAGCGGTCAGTCAGAATTGAAACCGTTGAATCTCGTGACTGAGATTTGGAGAGAAATTTTTCTCGGAGTTGGGATGTGGGGTGCGCTACGACCCATTTTGGCAGCACTCTTAGCAGCCATACCAGGGTTATTTCTCGGTCAACACTTCAACAGAAAGCATCGTCGGGCTTTCGATTGGACACTCTTGCAAATCCCGCTTGCATTGACGATTGTGCTCTACATTCCCCTTTGGCTCTGGTCAATTTACGATGCGTGGAGAGACGCTACGATCATTGTCTCCAATTCAAAAACGAACTAAGGACGCCATAACTGGTCCGAAGTTGCTAATTCTCCGCTCTTCATTCCATCCATATCGTTCAGATCATCTTGGTCAAATTCTGTCGGAAGATCACCGCTGAACCATGCACTAATACTCACAGTCTCGACAGCCCAATACATAACTGAATCCTCATTGTTTGAGTGTCCGGGATGTTCAGAATCCTCGTGGTCTGCAGGCGATGTGTACACAAGATTAACCAGGCCGAGGAGGTGTCCAAACTCATGAACCATCACGCTGTTTTCGATGTCTTCAGCTGTTATTCTTGGATTGAAGATTGAGGTTGCATCATCGATCGAGTCGGAGAACAAAGCGATGGTTGAGGCATCGCCAGCGACACCGAGGACGCTTTCATCGGAGTATTTTCCTTGTGGCATTATCACGTGCCACCGAAGAACGGAGGTCTGAGGTGGTGAATCCATGGTCTCGTGACCTATTTCACGCACTTTACTCGCAGTCCAGGTTGCAGTCTCAGAGAATTGGACTTCGTTCATAACGATACGAATTCCATCCGGTTTGTCGCAAACTTGACCAAGCCTTTCTTTCAGCAAGCTGACAGTTGACGATTCAGGATTGTAATCGGGAGCGTGATCGATTTCGATGACCAATTCTCTGTATGCATCATCTCGTAGACAAGCGAGGGCTAAACCTCCCGGTACACCCCAATTTTCGCCTAATATGTTTTCAATCTCAGACGCACAACCAGCCATGGGTATTGACAACATCAGGCATGAAAGGAGAAAACCCATCAAACGCCGGTTTCCCATGGTCGCGCCACTCCCTCATTCTACTAAAATCTCACGACCTTACCACGCTTCGGGCAACTCAAGTGGTGAGAACAATTGTCCTGGACCCTTGGCCTCTGCGAGTTGCTGTCGAACGAGTTGCTCCCAAGCTCTTAGTGCGAGGATGGCTTCGACCAAATCCATCTCCATCTCAACAAGCGTAACGCGAATAAGCGTCGAAAGAATATCCATTCGATCTTGATCAACAATCTTCAGTACTTTTTCTACATCAAAGGCAACCGGCGATTGATTGATCTCTGCTGTCTGCTCAATAGGCCACGGTTGTGAGACACGTTCACTGATTGCGACACCGGTTTTCGATGCATATTCACTGAGCGATCCCAGCAATCCCTGAATGTGATGTTGTAATACGAGTGCAACCTCTGAAACAGGCATTGTCAATTGACCAATCAAATTGACCATTCGCTCCTGCAACGTTACCATTGAATCTGTTGCTGACAAGTTGCCAACTCCTCTTATCTCTTGGAAAATCCTTCGATGTATTTCCATCCGAAATGGTTCCATTGCTCTTGTGTCCAACCTTCAGGAAGGCCGGTAGGTGGTAGAGGCGCTATGCCACGTGGATCAGGTAGGGCAAGTGGAGCTACTACAGGTTGCGGCGCTGGGGCAGGTACAGGACTTGGGATTTGCATGCTTGGTTCGGTCTTTAATTCAGGAACCGTCTTTGCTTCCATCTCTTCTGCAACGGATTCGGTTTGATCTACTTCAGATTCTTCTTCGCCGTACTTCATTTTCCGGTACATCACCAACATCCACAAGAATGCTGAGAGGGATGCTACTGCAACCACATACATGAAGATAGCAAATTGGCCATCGCTTGCTTGTTGAGCAAGAGCGTCTCCATCTCGGACAGTCTGTTTCTTTACGATGAGTGGATCAACATTGTATCGATCCATCTCAACACCATCGACAAGAACCAACACACGGTATGATTGCGATTGTCCTGGTTCAACTTCCGCAACCACTGGAATTGAAACGACAGCCGTCATTCCAGCCCCAATCGGCTTCGATGCATTGGATTCTTCATTCCAATTGCCTCCTTCAACCAAGCGTTGGAGTACGAAACGAAGGTCACCCTTCCCTCCTGCGTTGAGAACACTTATCTCAAGTTCTGAGGTTTCCCCTTGGATTGGACTCGGATTACTCCACTTGATTTCTGTTTCCGGTTGATCGAAGGAAATACTCGGACCGAGTAGGGACAAAGGCCATGTTGCAAATGGCTCGTTGATGTTGTTGTTTGCAGTTTCAAACGGGTTTCCTGTTTCATCCGAACCAGAAACCCAAATGTCGACGACATAGGATGGAAGGAGGGTTGTTGCACCCATGTCGGTTAAATCAATTTCACCCGTCCAAAAGCCCTGCGCTCCGAACGGCAACGTTTCTGGCAAGGCTGTAGCGCCACGGGAAATTTCTGCTTCGCCAGCACGGATTCTGTAATGCAAAACAGCGGGATTATCCATGTCAAATCCATTATCATCTATTGTTTCGAGCATGACATTCAATGAGTTTGCCTCACCTATCGAGATAGGTGATCCTGGAAGGACCTCATTCAACATGACCATTTGGATGGTCGGATTGGAACTGTCAACGACAAATCGGACTCTGGGTAAAGGACTTGTCTCATCCTGTGCTAATCCAGGTAGGTCATCAAGTTGCAAACGCAAGTCAAGCCGGCCCGAATTTACAGCAGGGACGAGAATGTCGAGGCTGAATTCCCCGTTTTCGCGCGGAGAGGTTCTCCATACGTGGTCAAAATCTCCAAAGACAACATCGAACGAACCCGGAGGTGCTGGTGTTTCATCCTCACTAAACAGAACGCGTCCCGTTACACGAAGCGCTTGTCCACTACCGATGAGTGTTTCATCAGCATCATCGTTGTAGTGATTTGTACCGTCTCGTAGTTCGACCGCTTTGATGTGACCTGGTTCAGTGTAGAAGCGGAAATCGTTGTCCAAACTCCATGCGTTTGATCCTAGACCACTGATCTTGGAGAAACAAGGCGTTGTCTCTCCCTCATTGCAAGGTTTGTCTGTCACTTTGAGAATTGGAATGAAGTGTTCTGTTCCATCGGTATCGTACGTCTCTGGGAAAGACCACGTCAGTTGGAAGCGGGCGCGGATAAGCAGTTGATTCTCATCATCGCCAAAAGTCGATACCTGTGAATAAAGGTTCGAAACAGCAATGTATTCGCCTCCAGATTCGAGTTTTGCTTTCGGCATTCCGTTTTCATCTTCTTCGAGTTGGATGAAGATTGACGTTTCATCGTCGTTCACATCTTCACCGAGAGCAAATTGCACGAACTGGATATCCTCCCATCCGTTTCGATCTAAAAGAACAACTTGAGCGGTGTACATCACACCTGGATGAAGAGGCTGCTCATCTTCATGACCGATGATGCTGGAATTGGTGAGGTCAACAACAGGTTCGAATTCCTCGCGTATACGGTATGTTGAGACATCAGCATCCCAAGCAGGCATGACTTGGCCGGGAGCATAGCCACACACTTGCGGCGTTGGTGGACACACAGGACCTCCTCCCATGGCAACTTGGTTCTGTTGCCCATCTTTACCGCTAACATACATCGAGACGACTTGCCCGTGTTCGAGCATGGAATCGTCGACGAGTCCGTTGAAGATGTTTAGTCCGCCAGTGATTGTTTCTGGCGATGACAAGATTTTCTCAGCGTATTCATCTTCTTGAGGGAATCCATCGAAATTGAAATCATGACACCCAATGGCAACCGTTGATTTGCAGCCAACCCAATAATGAAGACTAATTTGGGTAGGAGGGTCAACGCTGTCCTGAATATTGACAGCCACGGCTTGTCCTCCGGGTGCAGGTGGGCCAACATGCCGTTCTTGACCATCAAATGGAGTGACTCCAAGTACCAGCGGAGAATTTCCGTCCAGGACGAGGCGAATCGTGTTGTATCCTGGATTGGTGAATGTCGAGCCGTTTGGTAGGTTTACGGCTTCGACCGAAAAGAGCATTCCTCCAGGTGATGATTCAATTGGCGAAGTGAATGTAATGTTGTAAGCACCAAAGTTTGGATTTGATTCCTGAGAGAGGATCACCGGTTGCCCGATAGGATCACCATCGTAGGTCACGTTTTGACCAATAACTCGAAGCTCAAACTCTCCGGAGAGCGGGGAAAGTTGCGAGGATTCGAAGTGAATCTTTCCTAGGAACGACAGGTTTTGCCCGCCACGAACCCAATCTTGTGCAAAGAGTTGGCGACCGGTTTCATCGAATACCTGCATCCCATCGAGTTGAATGTCATTTTCGACACGAAGGCGCATGTTTTCAGTCTGCCAATTGTCAACCGCAGTTCCTAGAGAATCCTTCACAGTAAGGAGTGCCTCCGTGGCAGCCTCGTCATCCCAACTCCAATCCACTGTGATTGGGATGCGGATTGTACGAACGTCGTTCGCATCAATTGTTGAAGTGCAATTTGCAGTATCGAAGGCAACAATCCCACTTGCGTCGCTTAGTGTGCTACAGGAGTCACCTTGTTGCCACTTGAACGTAGGATTTTCGCCGCGAGAGTTGTTTAGTGATGCTGTGACTTCTGTAACATAGTTGACTTCATCACCGTGCGCAACCTTCACAATCAAATTTCGTGCAATGCCATCGGGTGCAGCCATACCGCCCTCAAACGTAGCGCTGATGGCGTGTGTGTTCATTTTGTATGCGATGTCGATGTTGGTTATCCTCACGCGTCCAGACGTTTGTGCCTCAACAGCAAGCGGCACTTCAACGATGCCTTCACCGTTGTCTGGGATGTATTCATTGAAAGCATCGACCAAGGTTGGTTGGAAATCGACTTCCACGCCAACAACCGAATCGTCGCTAACGTCAATCGCTGATTCATTCAGGAACAGGATGCTTTCCCAGTCAAAGCTTCCATCAGCACCGACGTCGATTCGTGGGCGGTCAGGATATCCCTCCTCGTAAAACAATTCGAGGCTGTCCATAATCGGTGTTTTGAATCGATCCGTGGACGTCATTGTTACGGCATACCGAAGCACGTTCCCTGCACCATCCGTGGAAAAACTAGCCTCCATGAGGTTCTCTGCAGGTTTCCATGTTTGACCATCATCGTTTGAAACCTGAACAGTAATGCTAGTTGCGGGTTCGGTTGTTGCAGTCCACACCGGTCGGACTTTGCCGACTTTGGTTCCCGTCGATTTTGGAGGTGAAATCCAAGTTCCACTTGACTCGTATTCGGTTGCGTACTCGAGGTCAACCCACCAAGAAACTGCGGTTGAACCAATGAGGGTTGCCTTCCAGACCAATTCCCTCCCAGGGTGTTGGAAATGGACGGTTGTGTTTGATTCCACGGCAACCCAATGTGTGCCGTTGTCGGCAGAAACCCAGTAATCGACTCGGTCACCGATGGACGATGCAGACCACAGAGTTTCCATGTTGATCGCAAGAACGTCATCTGCTGTTTCAATCACAGGACCAAACCACGTCGTGGTTCCAGGAGCAGGCGTCGTTTTGTATTGCCAACTCGTGCCAAATTCGTGATAAGAAGGCGAACTTGACCATGTTGAATATCCGGAATCAACCGTGATAAATCGACGACCGTCGAAAAAGAGCCCATAACCCAACGAAGAAATGCTTCGAACAGAGTTTTCTGGAATCAGTGCTGTAGCGCTTCCCGACCGACCCCAAGACTCAAGTTGGTCACGGTCATTGTAATAGCTTCCATCTTGGCAACGCATGAAGAAATGCGTTTGATTCATCTCCAAACCGCGGGCTTGTTGATTGCTTACACCGCATTGCCAAATAGACGAAGAGGAGGTTTGGAACGTAAAATAATCACTGCCTCGTTCGAAATCACCGGTTGAACTAAGGGTGTACGATTGAATTCTGCGATTTTGATTGTGTAGCACCCAAATTGTGTCCTCTACAGGATCGTAGGTAATTCCTGTGTAATCCCCGTTCCCTTGTGGTTGGAAGGAGTTGATGCAGACCCACTCGTTCTCATCGGAAATGTCGAATTCAAGAATTCGATGGTAGAGTGTGTTGGCAGAAGAGGTGTAGAAATATTTGTACCCGGAAAGGATTGCAAACAGACGTTCATCGTCGGTAACGACCCAGTCACGGAAACCCCACTGCCCATAATAGGTGGATGAATGCTTGGTAGGAAGTGTGCATCCATTTTGTTCGAGTGTGATAATGCTTTCACGAGTCCCGTTGTTTGGATACAATCGGTGAACTATGTTGTGGAATGTTGTGGATGACCACGTTGAAAGGTAAAGCCAATCATGATGGCGAAGAATTGAGCCTTGTCCTTGAGCATTAAGTGAGTTTGGAGTGAGTTTCAATTGTTGAGAAAACAATGCATCCGTCGAGTTTGATGTGTGCGGTTGTCGTATTGCATACGTTCCATTGTCAAGCCATCCATCGCTCGAAGGGTTCACCTCTTCGTCCATTCCATGGGCATTGAACGCAAGGCTTGCGTTCGCCATTGCAAGGGCTAAGTCTGCGCTTTGATTATCAGTGTTGGTTGATTCTCCAGCAACCCAATGCTCTCTCGTTGTCGTTGGAATTGATGACCACCCAGTTGCTGAGGCCCCAGATAATGTCATTTGAACATCGGTTACCTCTGCGCCTTTCGGAAGTGCAATCTTTGCACCAGCATCGGCGTTTCCACCTTGGTAGAGTGCGATGTATTCGGTTGTTCCATCACTAAACTCGTAGGTATGTCGGGCAACTTCAGCCGCTTCACCGTCCTCAATCCATAGTTCACTCATCGGAGAAAAGCTCA